>DAINCT010000343.1:629-4841 GCA_036732245.1 Chloroflexota bacterium
CAGCCTTGCGGTCACGCCGACCTCGCCGCGATCCGATGGTGCGCGAGCAGCGCCAGGATCGCTCCCATGATCCCGTAGGGCTCGTGGCGGGTGAACAGGACATCACGCTCTAAGCCAGGCTGCACATCACCTGGAATCGAAATGCCATACAGCCGCAAGGCCTCTTGCGAATAGGAACGGAAGAGGCGAATGCCGCCATCGATCTCCCATTCCGCCTGCTGCAACGGCTTTCCGTTTTCACAAGACAGTAGCCTAGCAAGTTCATCCCGTTGCTCGACCATCAGATCAGCAAATCGGTGGAGAATTGCTACCCGCTGATGGGCGGGGGTCGATGACCAATCCTGGAATCCCCTACGAGCCGAGTCGAGGCAACGATCAACGTCTTCCCGGGTTGCTTCCGGAATCTGATCGATAACTTCACTCGTTGCCGGATTGAGTACGTTAATGGCAGCGCCTCTCGATGAACGCGTTTCGTCCACAAAGGTAGGTGTCTCCATGATTGTTCTCCTTTCTCCAAGTATATCGAGGTGTACCATGGAGGCAGCGGCATTGGGCTCGTGACGCATACGTTTCTGGGATATACGCCGGCCCGCGGCTTGGCCCCCCGCCGGCATATAAAATGAGGTGAGACCTGCGGGAAAGTGGTCCACAAGCAACAGTGCCGTGTGTCTCTGTTGCCGTGCCTGCGCGATGCACCGAGGTGGGGGTCCTAGTGACATGTTGGAGGGTACGAACTGACCATGGTGGTCTCCCGTCTGGACTCTCCCGTGATGACGGACATAACTCGGTTCACCCGGGAATGCGCTCTACGTTCCCACTTCAAACCGCGGCGTCTCGAAGAGCATAGACAGCGTGTCGTGCAATGACCGAATATCACGTTAAGCAGTTCACGGACTTCCACGTCGGTAGTCAATCGGCATGTAGCAAGACAGTGACCGAACGAGACATCGATGCGTTCGCCGCGCTTTCTGGAGATCAGAACCCGCTGCACGTTGATGCCGAATTTGCCGGGCGCACGCGCTTCGGCCGACGGGTAGTTCACGGTGCGTTGGCTGCAAGTTTCGTGTCCGCGGCTCTCACAGAACTTGGGATCGGTCACGTGTATGTATCTCAACAGATCCGTTTCCGGCGTCCCGCATTTCCTGGAGACACCGTGACGGCGACAGCTGAAATCGTCGAAACGATATCTGAAAGGAGCAGGCTGCGCGTCCAGACGACATGCACCAACCAGCATGGGGAGGTAGTGAACGAGGGAGAAGCCGTACTCCAGTGCATGCCCGAACTATTCGAGGCAAACAGGTAAGTCCCCATCGTTGAAGGGATTATTTAGGACGTGTGACAACAAGATCATTGATGGCCCTGATATCTACTGTCATGGAGGTGGAAGATGACGCAATCGAGCACCAGCGCACTGAGCGACCGCGAAGCGATGGTGTTGGCGAAGGCAGTAGATGGCTTGCTCCCGGGAGGCGAAGGATTTCCGTGCGCTTCTCAGGTTGACACTGCTGCATCGATGGTTGCTGAACTTGACGCGAATGCGCTGGAAGAGTGGCTTCGTCCCGGCCTCGCGACCCTCGACATCTTGACGGGCGGAGACTTCGTGGCCGTGGATGAGCAGACCCGAGTGGCAGCCTTGCTTCGCGCGCAAGAAGAGCATGGACCGTTTTTTGATCGCCTCATCGACTTGAGCTATTACAGCTACTATGCCCAACCGCCTGTAATTGCCGTAGTTCGGTCCTTAGGCTTCCAGTACAACGATACGCCGCAGCCTCGTGGGTACGACATGGAGCCATTTGATGCGAATAATCCGGAGATGCTGCCGGCACATCCACGTGGATACTACAAGAAGACTGGCGATGTAAAGCGCGAGATAGGACTTTGATTGCGGCTCATGGAGTGACACCTGAACCGACTGATGTATTGATAATTGGGTCCGGAATGGGTGGCGCTGCCGTTGCGAAGGTATTGGCAGAGGGCGGTATCAGGGTTGTTTGCCTCGAACAGGGGCCGTGGGTCAGACCCGAAGATTATCCGCACAGTTCCGAGGACTGGGAAATTCAGCGCAGCAGGGGCCACTGGAGTACGAAGCCCAACTTGCGTCAGCTACAGGAGGACTATCCGGTAACCGGCGATTCTGTGCAACCACTCATGTATAACGCTATTGGCGGCTCGACGATCCACTACACCGGCTGTTGGCCTCGTTTTCGTCCTGCCGACTTTCGTAAGGGCATCGAGCACGGCTTAGCTCCCGATTGGCCGCTGACTTATGAGGATCTGGAACCTTTCTTTGAGATCAATGACCGTGACATGGGCATCGCCGGCATCGCGGGTGACCCTGCCTACCCACCGCGCGGGCAACGCCAGACGCACCCTGTTCCGCCCGGCAAGCTCTCGCGCACGGCCGCACGTGGGTTCAATCGGCTAGGGTGGCACTGGTGGCCCTTCGATACTGCCATCATCACTGAACCGTATGATGGCCGCTTGCCTTGCAACAATTGTGGGAATTGCCAGAGCGGGTGTCCCCGCAAGAGCATTGCGAGCACCGATGTGACGCACTGGCCGAAAGCGATCCGGCATGGCGCCGACCTTCGCCCAAATTGCCGAGTAGAGGAGATTACGGTCGACGCGCGTGGCCGGGCATCAGGCGCGACGTACATTGACCGCACGACGGGCACGCGGTATCACCAAGCAGCAGATGTAGTCGTCGTTGCATGCAATGGCATTGGAACGCCACGCTTGCTGTTAAACTCCAGCAGCAGTCTCTTCCCGCACGGGTTAGCGAATAGTTCCGGGCAGGTGGGACGGAACCTGATGCACCACGCGCTGGCTGTCGTGGAGTTGTGGGTCGACGAGCCGCTTGATAGTCACATGGGTGTCATATGCGCGCCGTCTTATTCGGCCGAGTTCGCCGAGACCGATCCTGCACGGGGATGTGTCAACGGACTGACCCTCCTGATCAACACGACAAACGGCGCCGGCTACCAAGCTATGGGCTCGCACTCGGCTCACATCGCCCCGTGGGGAGCCGAGCATCATCGTTGGTTCAAGGATCACTTTGATCACGTCATCACAGTGATCGTGCAGGCCGAGGATCTACCGTCTCCCAGCAATCGCGTCACGTTGGACCCATCAGTGACTGACAGCGATAATATTCCGGCACCGCATGTGGAGTATACCTTACACCCCAATGACCGTAAGCTCGTCGATTTTGGGATTGCGCGTGCACTCGAGCTTGGCGATGCCGTAAACGCCTTCGATACAGCGGTACAGACGTTTAAGACGCCAACGCGGAACTACCAACCTCCAGCGTGGCACCTAATGGGTACCTGCCGCATGGGCACGGATCCGGAGACCTCGGTGACGAACAAGTGGCATCAAGCATGGGACGTTCCGAACCTGTACATCTGCGACGGAAGTTCTCTCATCACGGGCGGTCCAGTCAATCCCACGAGTACCATTGGCGCCCTGGCAGTACGTTGCGGTCACCACCTTCGAGATAATTTGGCGGATCTTCGTCGAACCATGCAAACACGACCCGAATAAGTCACGGTGTAACCGAACAATCTATACCGCTCCAGTTGTAACTGCGGTGTCGGCCAACAAGCCGGCGTGCATCAGCGCGCTTCGGATTCGTACTCGCTCGGCCGCGGCTATGGGCAGTAGCGGCGGTCGTACAAAGGCTCTCTCGAGTTTCCCAAGCATGACTAGCGCCTCCTTCATGCGATTGTGCATGTCAAGGAAGGGTTCAGCATAGAAGACCTCAGTCAGAATGAATAGCTGTTCAGCGATCACGCGCGCCTTCTTCAGGTCGCCCCGCTGCACTGCCTCCCACATCTCCACTTGCAAGGGTGCAACGATGCTTCCATGTCCGGACAGTAGACCGTCAGCACCCAAAGCCAGGGACGGTAACAGTGATTGGCTGTAGGTGGTGAGCACCGAGAAGGGACGCCCGAGACTGTGAAGGGCTCGAAGATTGCGTTCGAAGACGACGATATCCTGGCTCCAATCCTTTATAGCCACTACATTTGGAACCCGTTGGGCCAGTTCAACTAGCGTATCGGTCGAGTACGCTAGGCCGGAGCGCAGAGGGTACTGGAAAGCGATCAGTGGGAGATCCACGGCAGCGGCAATACACTCAAAATGGTTGTAGATCATCTCAGGCTTATAGGGTACGCATCCCGCAAACATGCTTGACGGAAAGCCCAACAGAGC
>DAINCT010000344.1:0-4834 GCA_036732245.1 Chloroflexota bacterium
TGGGGGCAGGTGTTTGGACAGGTTCCGGTACAGGGAGCCGGCGGTGGCGCGGCAATCTTGCGGCCGGCCCCTCGCGTAATCGTCCTGACCTGAGATTCGCTCCCTATAGTGTTGCCCTGACACAGCGGCCGTCGGGGGAGCTTCCCTCATGCCCAAAAAGCGCCGGGTTGCGTTATCCTCAGGACTACGCGTATAAGTTGGCTTAAAAGGACCGAATTCCCTGTCGACTTCGGTGAAGGAGTGTGCGCAAGCCGAACCTCGGAACCACATCGGTGGTCCGTGTTGTGAGATAGAGGAGGAGAGTAACATGCGTCTATCACGTGCCATGTTTCCGGTGAACCGCAAACCCCTGTGGGCTTCTCTTGTTTCGTCCGTGCTCGTGGTAATCCTGCTGGCCGCCTGCGGCCCGAACGGAGGTCTCTCGCAGACCCTCGCTGTTGCGCCGGCTCTGCATCCAGGCGCGTCGCCCCATGTGAAGATGGGCGGTACCGTGATCATCGACAACGTGGGCGGCAGTCTGTGGACCTGCGGCTTCAATCCGTACGGTCCATCGACCGCCGGTCTCGCCGCCGGTATCATGTACGAGCCCCTGGTCTACATCAATCCGCTCAACAACTCCCAGCGGTCCTGGCTGTCGACCGGCTACACCTGGGGTAACGGGAATAAGACGCTGACCTTTTCGATGCGACCTGGCGTGAAGTGGTCGGACGGGAAGCCGCTCACCGCGGCGGACGTGGTATTCACTTTCAATCTCATGAAGAAGTTCAGCGGGCTCGATCTGCAGGCCGTCTGGACCGTGCTATCGGGCGTGCGGCAGCAGGGCAATAAAGTCATCTTCTCGTTCAAGCATCCGGCCGTGCCCTTCTTCTATTACATCGCGGACCAGAACTTCATCCTGCCGCAGCATATCTGGTCGAAGATCAAGAACCCGGTCACATACAACGACAGCAAGCCGGTCGGAAGTGGCCCGTTTCTGATGAAGTCTTGCTCCCCGCAGGACATCACCTATGTCCGGAACCCCAACTACTGGCAGAAGGGCAAACCGTACATCTCCGAAGTCCGCTACCCGGCGTTCCTCGATAACCAGCCAGGAAACCTCTTCCTGGCGCAGGGCAAGGCCAACTGGGGCGGCCAGTACGTCCCCAACGTGAAGGCATACTACCTGAGCCGCGATACGACGAATCGGCACATCTGGTATCCGCCGGCCGGGTCCGATGTTCTGCTCTACCTCAACCAGACAGTCTATCCGTTGAACATTCGCGCCGTGCGTCAGGCTATCTCCTATGGGGTCAATCGGACGAAGGTCTCCCAGCTGGGGGTCTACGGCTACCTGCCGCCGGCGAATCAGTTGGGAATCATTCAGCCGACCTGGCAGAGTTGGTACAACAAGAGCGTCGGCGCGGGGTACGGCGCCTCGTACAACATGGCCAAGGCCAGAACGCTCCTCAAGTCCGCCGGCTTCACGCTGGGATCGAACGGCATCTTCCAGAAGGGTGGCAAACCGCTTTCGCTCAGTCTGATCAACAACAGCGGCTACACCGACTGGGTCGCGGAGACTGCACTGGTGCGCGATAGCCTCCGTGCGGTCGGCATCGACGTGAAGCTGCAAAATGTCTCGGGTAACCTCATTACATCGGACACGGGATCGGGCCACTTCCAGATGGTGTACTTCTCACCGACCGGTGGCCCGACTCCGTACTACCAATTCCGGCAGTTGCTGTATGGAGCCAATTCGGCGCCCATCGGGCAAACTGCTGCCAGTAACTACGAGCGATATCACTCAACCGCCGTCGACAATCTGCTCGATGCTTACGCGAAAACGTCGAACGTGGCCCAGCAGCACGCGATCATCAACCAGATCCAGGCGGTGATGGTACGAGACGTTCCGGTTGTACCCGTTCTGCAAAACGTCAACTGGTTCCAGTACGATACCTCACAAATTGTGGGTTGGCCGACGCCCCAGAACCCGTACGCGTCGCCTGCCCCCTACAACTACCCGGACTGGGAAGTGATTCTCACCACTGTGCACCAGAAGTAGCCACAGGTCGCCCGCCACGCGGTAATCAGAAGCGAAGCCGGCCGGTCACTGATCGGCCGGCAGCCGCGGGACGGAAAAAGGAGCTTCGGTGGCCGTCATCATCCGGCGCCTCGAATTTTTCTTCATCACGCTCTGGGCCGCGCTGACCCTCAACTTCATTCTGCCGCGGCTGATGCCGGGCGATCCGGCGTCGGCCATGATGGCGCGGTACCACGGCCGGCTTAATCCGGCCTCGCTCCATGCGCTGCAGGTGGCCTTCGGGCTACAAACCAATCAGAACATCTTCCAGCAGTACGTGTCGTATCTCAACAACATGATCCACCTGCAGTTCGGCACTTCGGTGACCTACTTCCCCGATCCCGTCATCCACGTGGTGCTGCAGGCGTTGCCCTGGACGCTGGCTCTGGCCGGCGTCACGACCGTCATCTCCTTCCTGCTCGGGACCTTCATCGGCATGATCGTCGCGTGGCGACGTGGTGGTGCGGTAGACGGTCTGGTAACGCCGGGTTTCGTCATCCTCTCGGCGGTCCCCTACTTCTGGCTGGGACTGATCTCCATTTACGTCTTCTCGGTCTCTCATTCGTTTCTGCCGCTCGGATTCGGCTACGACGAGGGATCGAGCATCCAACTGACCTGGCCCTTCGTGAGACAGGTCATCGCGCACGCTACGCTGCCCGCCATCACGATCATTCTGACGTCCATCGGCGGCTGGATCCTGACGATGCGCAACAACATGCTGGGGACCCTTTCCGAGGACTACGTGCGGATGGCCAAAGCCAAGGGGCTGTCGTCCCTCCGCACCATGGTGCTGTACGCCGGCCGTAATGCGATCCTGCCCAATCTCACCGGCTTCGCGTTGGCATTGGGCTTTGTCGTGAGCGGATTGCTCCTCACCGAAATCGTGTTCAGCTACCCCGGTGTTGGCTACCTGTTCCTGCAGGCAGTGAATAACGAAGATTTCCCGTTGATGCAGGCGTTGTTCTTGTTCGTGACCGTCGCCGTCCTGATGGCCGTGCTCCTGGCGGATATTGTCAATGCTCTGCTCGACCCGCGCACCCGATCGCATTCCTGAAGGGAGGGTACATACCGATGTATGGAAACGCCACACTCGATGATGGTGCCCTCCCTATCGCGCCGAGCAGAAGCGGGGCTGCCTGGCTGCGTCTCCCGGCACGCCTGCTCTCGGCGATCTCTTCGAATCGCAAGGCGGTGTTCGGACTGCTCATCCTCGGGGTCTTTACCGTCATGGCGATCTTCGCGCCCCTGATTGCGCCGTACAACCCGCACGGAACTGACTTCCTGCCGTCCGCCACACCCTCGCGCGATCACCTGCTCGGGACGACGTCCTACGGTCAGGATATCCTCTCCCAGGTCATCTGGGGTGCCCGTCAGACGCTGATCATCGGCAGTCTGGCCGGCCTGGCAGCCACCCTCCTGTCGGTGCTGGTGGGCGTCACCGCCGCCTATCTTGGTGGGATCGCAGACCACATCCTGTCGGTCGTCGTCGACATCTTTCTGGTCATTCCAGCACTCCCCTTGATGATCATCATCGCCGCGTACGCCAAAGGAGGGGGCATGTGGGTGCTGATCGGCGTCATCGCCGTGACCGGTTGGTCCTTCGGGGCGCGCCAGATCCGGCCGCAGGCGCTTTCCCTGCGCAATCGTGACTTCCTCGAATCGGCCCGCGTGCGTGGTGAGAGCAGTTTCTATATCATCCTGTTTGAGTTGCTGCCGAACATGATTTCGCTCACCGTGGCGATCTTCCTCGGCGCCGCCCTGTACGCGGTGCTGGCGGCGGCCGGTCTCCAGTTCATTGGCCTCGGAAACGCCGACGAGATCAGTTGGGGCACGATGCTGTACTGGGGTGAAAACAACGAGGCGCTCATGACCGGATCTCCGCTCTGGATCATGATTCCGGGCGCCTGCATCGCGCTACTTGGCGCCTCCGTGGCTCTCATCAACTACGCCGTGGACGAACTCGGCAACCCATCGCTGCGCGTGGCGAGGAGGAAACGTGGCCGCCGCGCCCCCCGTGCTTGAAGTCAAGGACCTGGTGGTCGACTACTACGCCGGCAAGACCAGCACCCGTGCCGTCAATGGGGTGAATCTGCAACTGGGACGCGGCGAGTTCCTGGGCCTGGTGGGCGAATCCGGCTGCGGTAAGTCAACACTCTGCTTTGCCATTGCCCGCTTGCTGGGAGATAATGCGCAAATTTCCGGGGGCGACGTGCTGTTTTCGGGACAGAACCTCGTTCATCTGCGCGAGAAACAGTTGCGACATCTGCGGTGGCGCGGATTTTCGGTGGTGATGCAAAGCGCCATGAATGCGCTCAATCCGGTCATGACGGTCGGCGCCCAGTTGACCGATGCCATGAAAGCGCACAGTAAAATCTCGCGACGCGCTGCCCGGCAGCGTGGCGAAGAAGTCATGCGGCTGGTGGGCATCGATCCTATTCATCTGGAGAGCTATCCGCACCAACTCAGCGGCGGAATGCGGCAGCGTGCCATGATCGCTATGGCGCTCGTCTTCATTCCGGACCTCATCATCATGGACGAGCCAACCTCCGCCCTCGATGTGGTGGCACAGCGTTCGCTGATGATCCAGATCAAAGAACTGCAGCGAGAACTCGGTTTCGCCGTGATCTTCGTCACGCACGATATGTCGCTGGTGGCGCGGTTCTCGGATCGACTGGCCATCATGTATGCCGGGGAAATCGTCGAGTTGGGGGAAACGCGCCAGGTGTTCACCGAACCCCAGCACCCATACAGTCAGGGTCTGCTCAGCGCGTTCCCGTC
>DAINCT010000345.1:0-4828 GCA_036732245.1 Chloroflexota bacterium
GATACCTGTCACGATGCGATCCGCACGATTCAGCAGGACGCGCGTACGAACGGCTTCTCCGGTCGGCCCAACTGGCCCGCCATCGTGCTGCGCACCCCCAAAGGCTGGACCGGCCCCGCGGAGGTGGATGGCCTTCCCGTGGAGGGCACGTTCCGGGCACATCAAGTTCCCCTCACTGATGTGCAAACCAACCCGGAACACCTGCGCATGCTCCAGGAGTGGATGCTCAGCTATAAGCCGGAGGAGCAATTCGATGCGGACGGCACATTGGCGCCGGAACTCGCCGAGCTCGCGCCACGCGGTGACCGCCGCATGGGCGCCAACCCGCACGCCAATGGGGGCAAGCTGACGATCGACCTCGATCTCCCTGATTTCCGGGAGTATGCGCTTGAGGTCTCACAGCACGCGCACAGTCACGCCGAGTCTCCACGGCAACTGGGTCAGATGCTGCGCGACACGTTCACCCGTACCAAGGATGTCTCGAATTTCCGGATCTTCTGTCCCGACGAATTGACGTCGAATCGGCTGGGCGATGTGTTGACCGTCGAGAATCGGTGCTTCGTGGAGCCGACCGTCGACCTCGACGATCATCTCTCGCCGGATGGCCGTGTGATGGAGGTGCTGAGCGAGCACAATTGCGAAGGCTGGCTAGAAGGATACAACCTGACCGGCCGCCATGGTCTGTACGCCACATATGAGTCTTTTGCCATGGTCTCCGCCTCCATGACGGTCCAGCACACGAAGTGGCTCCAGGAAGCGACGCGTCTTCCCTGGCGCGAGCCTGTGCCGTCGCTCAACGTGCTACTGACCTCCACCTGCTGGCGCAACGATCACAACGGCTTCAGTCACCAGGGACCGGGTCTGATCGATGTGATGCTCTCCAAACGCGGCACGGTGGCGCGAATCTATCTCCCGCCGGATGCGAACTGCCTCCTTTCGGTGGCCGATCACTGCCTGCGGAGCCGCGATTACGTGAACTTGATCGTCATCGACAAGCAGCCCCAGTTGCAGTACCTGGACATCAACGCAGCCATCGACCACTGTACACGTGGAGCCTCGGTGTGGGAGTGGGCCAGCAACGACGAAGGTTACGAGCCGGACGTAGTGCTGGGATGCGCCGGAGATATTCCCACGATGGAGAGCCTGGCAGCGGCCGAATGGCTGCGCGAACATGTCCCCGATCTCAAGGTCCGATTTGTCAACGTGGTCGATCTCATGACGCTGTTCCCGCGCGACCAACATCCGCATGGGATGGACGAGACCACCTTCATCGATCTGTTCACGGCAGACAAGCCGGTGATCTTCGCCTTCCACGGCTACCAGCGAGCCATGCATGAGATCGTGCATGGGCGCCCGAACGCGCAGCGCTTCCACGTGCGCGGCTTCAACGAACAGGGTACCACCACCACTCCCTTCGATATGGTCGTTCTGAACCACATGAGCCGCTACGACCTATGCATCGAAGCTCTGAAGCGAGTTCCCCGCGTCCGCCCACAATCCGGCAGGCTCGTCGCCGAACTCCAACTCCTGACCGACCAGGCCGTCGAATATTCGCGACAACATTTCGAAGATGTGCCTGAGATCACCGATTGGATGTGGTCGGGCACATAGGTCAGAAGCAGAAGCGGCCGTACCGCCCGGGTTCCCGCCTGTGGTGTTATGAACTGAAGCCTACATGCCAGGCCGTTCTGATGCCCGTTAAATCGGCTACATTTGTGTCGCTAAATTGACCTCTGTTTCGCCCACTCCTCGGCCGTCTGTTCGGCATCAGGGACCGGTGGCCCGGACAAATGGGATTGCTTGCCAGTTGCTCCATAGTGCCCGCATACATGGTCACTCGCCGACAGGGCCATTGTAAAGGCCCGCCGAGCGGTGTCCCTCAAGTGCCGACGCACGAGGAGAGGAGAAAAGGCTGATTCCATACCCTGTCGAGTTGAACAGCGAAAATCCATCCTCACCGCCGCCAATAGTAAAGGATTGCGCCTTTCTGCTCGTGACGCCGTGTGATAATTCGCAATGCGTCCTCCACCAAATCGTCAAACGCCGCGTTGCATCGGGCGTCGCTCTGCCCTCATCACGTCGCTGCTCGGGCTCATCATATGTCTTGCCGTCCCAGTCATCGGCGCGGCCGCTCCCGCGCTCGTGGTGGCATCAGGTCCAAGCCCATATGCCGATTGTGCCGCCGGTTCCACCGTGATGTCGGCCACGAATATCGAGACCGAACCGAGGCTGGCGATCGATCCCACGTCCGCTGGGCAGCACATGGTTGGCGTCTGGATCCAGGATTCCCAGCTCGGTGATGTTGCCGCGTCCTCCAACGACGGGGGCGCGACGTGGCATGAAACTCCCTTACCGTTCTCACGATGCGCTCCTCGTGGTTTGCAGTACGATCGGGCCGTCGATCCGTGGATATCGATTGGACCCGACGGTCGAGCATACGCGACCGGTCAGGCTATCAGCATCGGCCCGGCTGGAGAAACAACCGCTGCGGTTGCGGCATCGACCTCGACCGATGACGGTGCGACGTGGACGGACCCGCGAGCCGTACGCGCCACAAGTACTGGCAGCGGACTCCAGGAAAGCATCGACAAGCCAATGGTCCTCGCCGATCCATCAACGCCAGGCACGGCATATATCGTGTGGCAGCAAGCGCCGCTGGATGGTAGTGTGCCGCCGGCAAGCTGGCTCGCTCGAACCACGAACGGGGGGAAGACCTGGAGCAGAGCGCGGAAAATCGTCCCGAGTGTAAAAGGCAGCGGAGCGTACTGGAATGCGTTGGTGGCTGCACCACATTCGCGCATGCTGTACAACGTCTTCAACCTGGTGCGCCCGCAGATGACGTATCACACTGTGTGCAAGAAGCGATCGGGCAAGACCAAACGCTGTCGGAAGATCGGGACACCGGTCCCTGGGAAGTTTGATGGCTTTATTGCTGTTGTAAAGTCGGCAGATCATGGAATCACCTGGTCGAAACCAGCGATCGTGGCGGATGATCTGTCGTTGGGCATCGACGCGGCGCCCGGTGGACCAATAACCACCGGCTCAGGCATCGATGCGGCGATTGACCCGCGCAGCGGACGGGTGTACGTCGTATGGACTGATGCGCGCTTCAGTCAACTGCGCTATGACCAAGTCGTGATTTCCTCGTCGGGGGATGGAGGGAAGCATTGGACATCGCCCCATCCCGTGAGCACGGTGGCCACATCGTTCAACCCGGTCGTGGCGGTCAACTCAGTTGGCAGGGTGGGAGTGACGTATTACGATCTGCGAGAGGCCGAGGGAAGCGCAGCAACGATACCGACCGATGTGTGGTTTACGTCCTCCATGGACGGTGGAAAGACATTCACAGGCGACACGCTGCTCGGTCAATTCAATATGAAGACCGCGCCGTTCCTTGCGGGCTACTTCACTGGTGATTACGTCGGCCTCGCTTGCGCCGGCGTGACATTTCGACCGTACTTCGTCATGACGACGGGAAACCCCGACAATCCGACTGACGTGTACACGGGGAGTATCGGTTCGTGATCGTATCGGCGGATGTTCCATCGACGACTCTACGATGTGCGTCGATAGAGCAGAACTCGGACGACGACCTGACCCCATACGTGAGCGACGGTCAACGGTGGTCCTTGCTTCCCTCTAGCGATCGCGTGAGGGAAGGGAGATGACCGAGACGCGCCCGGGGGCTTCGCTCGCTACATAGACGTTTCCAGTCTCGGAGTCGTAGCCGATCCCATCAGGACCCTGGAGAGTCGGTAAAGTGTCGATAATTCGTCCGCTCTGGAGGTCTATCACCGAGGCAGTGTGCCCGCTGTTCTTATCGGTGCCTGGATCCCCCTCGTTACTGACGAATGCCCGGTTACTGCTCGTCTGCACATCGAGGCCCTCCGGGTAGCGTCCCGTCGGCAGCGTGCGGACGACGCGGAGGGAGCCGGTATCCACGACCGAGAGGGACGATGAGCCGGAGTTGAGCACGTAGAGGCGATGGCTGGAGGAGTCCAGCCGGAATGGATGCACCGGCCGTGCTCCGACCTCCACGGAACCCATGACCGTATCCGACGACTCATTGATCACGGCGAGTTGATGGCGCTTGAACAGGCCGACAAACACACGGTGGAGGGCGCTATCGACCCCGATACCCTGGGGTTGGCCGGAGAGCGATAGCGTCCTGATGATCCTGTTCCGCACCGTGTCGATTACCGCTACTGCGTTCGCCTTGGGCTCGGTGACATACAGACGATGCCGGGACGGGTCGAGCGCCACACCGGACGCATTCGTGACGGGCGCGACAACGGCGGCGATCCTCAAAGTCGCGGTATTGATGACGGAAACGCGCGAGCGCACGCTGCTGGCTGCATAGAGCATGCCGGTGGCCCGATTGAGCGCCAGATCCTCGACCTCCCGCCCCACCGGAATCGTCCTGAGTACGCGGTTGGTACGGTCGTCCACGACGGTGACGGACCCGCCGGTCTCGGTTCCGATGTAGACCTGATGGCGGGATGCGTCGACCAGCACCGGCTCCGGACGCTTGCCCGGACTGAGCTGTGCGAGCAGATGCCCGGTTGACCGGGAGGCATGGACCGCGTCCAGACGGAGTGACGCCGGGATTGACCACGCCGTCAGGATGAGCAGCGCGGTGAGAACACATTTGACGTGAGTGTGAGGCATAGTACGGCCTGTCTGTTCTCGATCCGCTCCATTGGGCGCGGTCACCAAGAGTGCCCACCTCTCCATACTATGACGCGGCGTGGTAAAGCGTCCCGGGTATCTCGGACTGGGGGTAGCCCAGCCGATCATCATATGCCGTATCCGGCCTCACTCCTCTTCC
>DAINCT010000346.1:0-4808 GCA_036732245.1 Chloroflexota bacterium
TCGGGACGTAGCCACGATTGGCCGGTGGCGGAGAGTTTGCTGCCAACGGCGCACCTCACGCCCGATAGGCGTGCTGGAGCTGACGCGTTATGGAGAAATGTGCGAGTTAGTTCAACCGGAGGGCGGTCAATTCACTCCGCGGCCCAGGATCCGGGTCACTGTCCCTGGTTGCTGTCGCTTCGCGCTGTCGATTCCGAAGCGATTTGCCGCTTCATTCCTGCATAGCACCGAAACAAGATTAGGATTAGGCAATATCCAATGATGCTCCTTCATCTCTTAGCATCCCTACCAAGCAGTCGACGCTGAAGCGCCGGGCACGCGCCCGGCGGCGGGCGCGTACTACTAAAGCCCGATCCTTCGCCCGACTGGCGAAGACTCCTCTCAACTCACAATTGGCGTTTAAATCGCTTCTACGGCAGACCGAAGTCTGGAAACGTCGCGTCGAAATGATCAGCGATGGCGATCGGCCGATTACTTCGCCCTGATGGCGGAATTGGTATACGCAACGGCTTTAGGAGCCGTTTACTCGTGGGTTCGAATCCCACTCAGGGCACTGCGCGACGGTGGCGGAATTGGTAGACGCGGCGGACCTAAAATCCGCTTTACTCCCACGGCTAAGACGCCTGTGGGTATGTGGGTTCGAGTCCCACCCGTCGTATTCTCAGGATTCTTAGTGTGGGCCATTGTAAGTTACCGCCGATGCCCACTGATTCGGAGCGCTGGCGATTCCTGGCGGACCATGGCTTGACGCTCCACACCGACGGTGGCGATTACGGGTACATGGTCCACTGGTGCAAAACAGCGGGACCGGGCCAGCCGCCTAGGTTCTACCCAGTCTCGAATGGCAGGACCGCGGAGGAGGCGATCGATCGCGCCATCGCCCGCTACAATCGCAAGCACGCTATTGAAGATCGGAGCGATCTAAGTGCAGGCCGCGGTACGGGCGTGTGCCGGTTACCAGTCCGTGGGTGGGTCACGTAAACCCGCGGCGCTGCTCGATCGGTAGCGGTTCGGCGCTGCTCGCTCCATCATGGGGGCTCTAGATACCTCGAGGCCCGCGAACATGGAGAACGAGTCGCGTCTCACCCGCTCGGAACTTTACGAACTGGTATGGTCGGAGCCGATGTCGACCTTGGCCCCGAAGTACGTGCTCTCCGATGTCGGCATGGTGAAGATTTGCCGCAGGCTGCGAGTACCGAGGCCTTGGCGGGGCTACTGGGCCAGAAAGGATGCCGGACAGAAGGTCAAAGCGACTCCGTTACCGAAATTGCCCACCT
Organism: Chloroflexota bacterium; assembly: GCA_036732245.1. Lineage (GTDB taxonomy): Bacteria > Chloroflexota > UBA5177 > UBA5177 > UBA5177 > JANWJD01. The sequence continues at coordinate 1,278 of DAINCT010000346.1, forward strand.
CAGCCCCAACGGAATTTCTCGAAGTTACGATTCATCGGGGGGTGGTGAGGTCCGCGGACGAAGCAGAAGGACCCGTCGCGGATCAGGCACGATTCGAAGCGCTGCCCGAGAATAGAATTTTGGTAGCCACAATTCTGAGTGATCCGCACCCGCTAGTCGGTGTGTTCGGGGTTTCCGCCCGACTTAACGTCAGCAAACGGATGTTGGCTCCGAACAAGAGGTCTTCCTAGATTATGGACTCCTCTATTCGGGGAATCCTCGCGCCAGATCTGAGGGAGCACTTTCAACGTACGCTCCGTGACACATTCACCATTGAGCGTGAGCTCGGCGGTGGGAGATGTCGCGCGTGTTCGTCGCAAACGAAAACGCTTCGGCCGCAAGTTCGTAATCAAGGTTCTCCCGTCGGACCTTTCGGGCGCGGGTGCCGGTGCAGGAGGATAAATACCACTTCGACCTTGGGATGAACCGCGTCACCACCGTTCCGCCTACTTAGCATGACCGTCGCTGAAACGCTTCGCGCGGCACTGGATGGCCGCTACGCCATCGAGCGTGAAATTGGCGCTGGAGGAATGGCCACGGTATACCTGGCGCGCGACACCAAGCACAACCGACTCGTCGCGCTCAAAGTCCTGAATCCAGACCTCGGCGCCGTGCTTGGCGCCGAGCGATTCCTGAGCGAGATCCGCGTCACTGCGAATCTCCAGCATCCGAATTTGCTGCCGCTTTTTGACAGCGGGAGCGCCGACGGTCTCCTGTTCTACGTCATGCCGTATGTGGAGGGCGAAACGCTGCGACACCGTCTCAATCGCGAGCGGCAACTCCCGATCGAGGAAGCGGTGCGCATCGCGACGGCCGTGGCAAACGCACTCGACTACGCGCACCAGCATGGCGTCATCCATCGCGACCTCAAGCCCGAGAACATACTCATGCAGCACGGGCAACCTGTTGTCGCGGACTTCGGCATCGCGCTCGCGGTGTCGAATGCGGGAGGCGAGCGCGTGACGCAGACCGGGATCTCCCTCGGCACACCGCAGTACATGTCGCCGGAGCAGGCAACGGGCGATCGCGTGATCGACGCACGCTCCGACATCTTCTCCCTCGGCGCGGTCACGTACGAGATGCTCACTGGCGAGCCACCCCACCACGCCAGCACAGCACAGGGGGTGATTGCGAAGCTGATGACCGAAGCCCCGCCGCCGCTCACCGTGATGCGGCACACGGTGCCTGTGCATGTGGACGACGCGGTGCGTGGCGCGCTGGAGAAACTTCCCGCCGACCGATTCGCCACGGCGGCTGAGTTTGCGGAAGCGCTTCGTGGCGGACGCACGGCCCACACGAGGTCTCACTCACGAGGACGCACGGGACGTCCCGGGCCGCGGCGTTGGATTGCGGTCGCTACACTCGGTGCGCTCGTCGCCGCGTCTGTGCTCGCATTGATCTTCGCCTCACTCTGGAGAAGCGCGGCACATCTGCCGGGCCGTACTGTTCGCTTCGTCCTCGACCTGCCAGCTGACCAGCGGATCGCGATTCCCGAAGGGTCGTCGGTGGCGATCTCCCCTGACGGCCGTACGATCGCATACGTCGCAACTATGCAGGGCAGCGCAAAAACGCACGTGTTCGTTCGTCGCATTGACTCCCTGCTCGCGCGACCGCTGGCGGGATGCGAGGGCAAGAACACACCGACGTTTTCTCCGGATGGCCTTTGGGTGGCGTGCGCGGATCCCGACCTTATTAAGGTCCCTCTCAACGGAGGCGGAGGGGAGATCATCGTCCCCTATCTCGGAAGCTGGCAGAACTTCACCTGGTCCACCCGGGGCGACATTATCATGGCGCAGCGCGGTTCGCTCTGGCGCGTTGGTGACAAGGGGAAGCTCACTCTCTTCACCAAACCTGATACTGCCGCCGGCGAAATCGGACAGGCAGGGCCGCTCTTTCTGAACGACGAGACCATTGCATTCTGGCTACAGAAGCCCACTGCCGATGGCACGCTGCGCGGCATCGGCATCACTGATCGGGGCGGTGGTGCGTACACCGTGCTCGACGTCCCCGGCGACATACCACTCGGCTATGTCGAGGGTCATCTGCTCGTGTCCAATGAGAATGGATCGATGCTGGCTTACCCGGTTGACTTGCGAAGTCGGCGCGTCACGGGACCAGCGATCGAGGTGCTTCGCGGTGCCGTCTGGATTCCGCCTGGCGGATTGCAGGCGAGAATCAGTAAACAAGGATCGCTAGTGTACATCGCCGGCGTATCAGGGTTGCGCCTTGCTCTACTCGACGCGCGCGGGGCATTGATCGCCGAGGCCCCGGAGCTGCGTCATTACGTCGACGCATCAATCTCGCCCGACGGGCGACGAGTTGCGGCCGCCGTTTTCCGGCAGCAGGTAGGCGGCGGGAACGCTGCTTACACGGATCTCTGGATCTGGGATGTCGCGTCGCGGAGTCTTAGCCGACTCACGACCGAGGGCGGTGGATCGCCCGCGTGGTCACCGGACGGACAACGTGTGGCCTATTTGATTCCAACTTCGCGCGATCCGAACCGCTTGCGCGAGGTGTGGTGGGCGCGTGTCGATGGCGCTGAACCACCCACACGGATCGCGCTCTTTCCCAACGGCGCAATTGTTCAGCAGATCGAGTTTCATCCGTCTGGCAAATCCATTGTCGCACTAGTGCAGCAGAAAGGAATGAACGGGATTTACCTGCTGAATCTCCCGACGGCGGACGCCGCTCCAGCGTCTCTGGTGCGCGAGGTTGCAGCGAGTTTTGAGGCGCTTAGTATTTCGCCGGACGGCCGCTGGCTCGCGTACTCCTCAGACGAGAGCGGCCGCTTCGAGGCGTATGTCCGGCCGCTGTCAGGTGCCGGCGCCCGAACACAGGTCACCACCGGCGGTGCGCACGTACCCCAATGGGCTGGGTCTGGACGCCTCATCTTTACGACTGAGGGCGGCCGCACTGTCGCCGCGACGATCGTACCGTCCGGAACATCAGTGAGCGTGTCGCGCGAGGACACGCTCGACATCGACGGCGTCCGCCTGGATGTCGAGAACAAGACAGGCAAGATTCTCGTCACGCGCCCGCCGGCGGACCGTCGTATCGTAGTGGTGTCGAATTGGTTGCCCGAGCTCAAGTCGAAGCTCGAGGCGCATTGAAAATGCGCGTGAGTTCCTTTTTGGGTACGCATACCATCCCGGGATGCCTTTGGGAGTGCTTAGCAGATTCGTATTCGAGCGGTCGTGGATTGTGGTCGGGTGGCCGGCGGCGGGACGCCCCAGTTCCGGGAACACTCGACCCGATCGACCTTTGCAATTGATGAGAAAGATTCTGCCTCGATGAGCTACGGCCTATCTCAGCGGCAGTAGCCCAATGCGTCACCCGGATCTGCTGTCGATTCCGCTGTCGATTGACCCCGACAGTATCCGGCATCCGAGGATTGCAACTACGGCAGATCACGCTGTCCGTCAATGAAATTCAGATATGTTGCCGGACTTCTTACTCCCCTTCGGTCGCCTGATAAGCGTGAGGTCGGTAGTT
>DAINCT010000347.1:0-4806 GCA_036732245.1 Chloroflexota bacterium
GTGGCCGGCGAGCCGGACATTTATGTCAAATGCCACGTATCCCTGCTGGGCGAATCCTCGAGCAAGTGCCACCGTGCCCGCCTGCCCTTTGGTGCCGTTTGCCCACGAGCCACCATGCACGATCACCACGGCCGGTCGCGGAACAGCGACTTGATGTTGCGGCAGGTAGAGGTCGCCGCGGCGGATGCCGTCACCCGGCTGGATGTACGGCACATTGTTCTGCACCTGGACTGGAAACAGCGTGTTAGCGGGTGGCGAAATAGGCACGACCGGGGTAGTCTTCCTGGACGCGCTCGGGATGATGCCGAGCCGCTTCAATGCAGCAGTGGTACACGACTTGCCGGGCAAACACCCGGGTTCCGGTACGAAATCGGCCGTTCTCGGGGCGGTGGTCGGCTTGAGATACGAGGACCACAATCCGCTCGGCTCTCGCAGCAGTGGGGCCAGGCCGAACGGAATCGTCGCATAATAATGGCGCCAATCGCGCGTGACGAGACTGTAGAAATCGTCATCCTGAGGCTGGAAAGGGCCGGTCGGATTGAGCGCCCAGTAGGCCCACCCCACCTGAGGATGCGCGGCGAGAAATCTCACAAAGCTCTGGAACCAAAAACCTTGTTTCCATCCCTCGTTGCTTGCAACGCATGCATAGTAATCGTGACAGGTCCCAAACTCTCCGACGAAGATCGGCGCCCGCAGGATTTTGCGAGCATTCAACAAGTACGCCCAGAGGTTGTTCCAGCGATCCGCCAGGGATTGATACGTGGTGTTTGGGTTGAACCAGTCGCCCTGCCACATGTGCGGGCCGTATTCGTGCACCGAGTACACGAGTTGGCCGGGATGAGTGAGGACAACCGGATCGTATTGCACACCGATCAGGTTGCTCCCCCACAGACCGCCCGTCATCGTCCCCTTGAACGCATCGAGATAGAGCTGCACGCCCTCGACGATGATGAGCAGATGTGGGTTGACCCCGAGCAACTGGTTGCCCAGCGTCTGCGCTGCATACCGCCAATCCCGGGGCCGATAGTAGTTGCCCTGGAATGCTCCCCAGAGCGGACCATTGTTCAAGACTGAAGTTTGATCGAGGCTCCCACCAACGATGTGTGGCTCGTTGCGCAAATCGGCGCCCACGAACGCGGAGTCCTGCCGGAATCGTGTTGCCAACGCCAGCCAGTCCGACGTCCAGGCGGATTGTGGGTACTGGTTGGTGTACCAGAGACCGGACTTCAATTCCGGGCCCCTACCTGCCTCCGACCGACTGTTGCAGAGAATCACCCGCAGACCAAAATGATGAGCGCGTTGGATAATGCGCTGCATGATGTCGAGCGCATGCAGACCACGGAACTGGGGGTTGGCGCCGATTCCGGCGACCACCACGGGGTTTGACTCGACCGTTTCATTTGCGAAGGTAAGCCGAAGTGCGTTGAAGCCCAGGTCGTGGACGGTGGAGAGAATGGAGTCTAGCGGCGCGTGGTCGAGCCCATCCGGAACAAACGGCGCATACTCGAATCCGTACCAGTTCATCGCCTTGAGCGTCACGGGAGCGTTCCAGGCGGTATAGAGCTGCGAACCGACCGCGTGCAACGAAAAATCATCGTGCACGGCGTTGACCGCCACCAGTCGACGCTCGGCGACGAGCTTTTGTCGTTGTTGCTGCAACTGGCGGGCGTAGTGAACACGCGCCAGAACTTGATGCAAATCCGGTGCCGCGGGAACGCCCCGACGAGCCGCAGCGCGGAGGCTCTCCGACGTCAACCGCGACGTTCCGGCGTGGATGGATGCGCCATGAGAGAGCGTCGCATCGCTGACGTCGGAAGGGCGCGCCAGCCAGACACCAATCAGGAGACCGAGTACTGCACAGAGATGGAGCGCAAATGTTGCGCGGTGGTTACCGAACGCAGTCTGCATGCAAGTATTCTGCCTGCCACATCGACGGAATTGCCTGAGAATTAGCTGGGCACGTGCGGGAAGACGTGACTCAAGAGTGGTACGGCGGAAAGAAAGGTGGGTGCAAGGGCAGAATGGTTTGCGAGATGCCGAAGTCCAGACTGGGGGACGCGGCGCGCAAAATAGAGTAGTAGGGCGACCAAAAGAGCGCCTTGCACCAACCCAATGACGGCGCCTCCTAACCGATCCAGCCACCCGAGCATCATCAAACGCACCAGCGAGCGAATCTTGCGCGCCACGATGACGATGGCGCCCCAGACCACCAGAAAGACAAGCAAATACGCGACGATCGTCAGCCAGGGCGAGTGACGGGCGAACTGCTCCAGCATGGAACGGACATCCGCGTACTCAAGTCGGGCGACACCCAGTGCCGCAAACGCTCCGAAAATGCCGGCGATCTCGAGGATGAACCCTTGACGGAACCCGGCAAAGGTCGCGAGGGCGAGTACGACCAGTATGACAATGTCAATCGCATTCACCGCGCGGCTCTCACGGGTGAAAAGACACGTTCGCCCGCTCGCACCTCAGCTTGCAGGTGGTTTTCAGGTGGAGCGAGCGGACAGGCCCAACGAAAGTCGTAGGCACACGATGGGTTGTAGGCGTAGTTGAAATCAAGGGTGACTTCCGCCGAGTCTCCCTGTCGTGAAAAGTAAGGAAAATCGCTACCTTTGACCGTATCGATCAAGTACCGTCCGCCGCCATACGTCTCCTTGGGCGCGGTTCGATCCCGGAAGGGAAGAAACAGCCCGCCGCCATAGACATCGATCCAGAAGATAGTGAGCGCGTATGCTTCGCCGGCCAGCACGAACTGGACACGTCCCGCCCGGGTCATGGGCATGGCATCGTCGCCACTGGTGCCGACCAGCGATTGTTCCGGTTCAACGTCGGTGGTGAGAATCCCATGCACCCGGGCGCTCTCCTCGTACGGGAAGTAATCGAGCCGTCGAAAAGCCGCACGCTGCTCCTCGTTCAAAGCGGATTGTGGATGATGGGCGAAGAGGTCATCACGCCCGAGGCGAAATCGTTCCCAGGCCTGGACCGGCGAACCACCATTCTGCAGGGTCTCGTTACGCTCTCGATACAGCGCCGAGACCCGCCGCCGAAAGTCATATAGGTCGAGCAATTGTTCCGATTGAGACATGGAGGCAGACTAGCTCCCGGCGTGTTCGACGCCGCCGCGAACTTCGCGCCACACGTTTCGGATCCATCCGGGACGCGTCATCGACCGACGAGTCGTGAAAGCCCGGGCTTCCGGACGCATCTGCGGACGTTCCATAAACACCGGTTCAGTTTGCCGTGTAAGCAAGGCGTGTACAAAGTCGTCAACGCCCTGTCCCGGATAGCGGGTGAACGCCGACCCGAGTGCGTACTGGTCGTGCGCGTCGCTGTTTCCAACCAGGGCGACCAGGGGCTCAAAGCGCTTGGCGAGACGGTCCAGACGTTCCTGCGCGCCGGCGCTGATGCCGGCATTGAGCACCTCGACCGCATCCAGGCTGCCACCTCGCTGCAGCGTGCGCGCGATCGACGGCGCCAGCCAGGGAGGATAGACCGGATGAGCGGCGATGCAGATTCCTCCGCGGTCGTGCACGTACCGTACGGTGGACCAGAACGGACGCAGTGACGGTACGTCCACGATATTCCCGCTCGGGAAGTAGCACAGCAGGTGGCCGCTTTGATTGGTCACCTCAACACCCGGGATAAAACCAAAACGAAATCCCCCGGCGCGGTGCAGGCGCCAGGCGGCCCGAGCCGCGTCGGTGCTGTCATGGTCAGTGATAGCGAACAGATCGAGATCGGTTTCCTCCTCCACGTAGCGCAAGAGACCCTCGACCGACTGATTGCCATCTCCCCACGCGTCATGGCAGGTGTGCGCGTGCAGATCAGCCTTACCCACGGCTAGCCGCCCGAGGCGGTCAAAGTGTACGACGCCTGGTCGGTGGTCTTGGGGGCCGTGACGAAGACGACTGTCACAATGCGTTTGATCCCGTCCTTCACGAGGTCCACGGTACTGGTGGCCGTACCCGCGGCCGATACCGGCACATGTCGAATCTGGATGCCGTGACTCGTGTAGAGAACCAGGTCAAGCGTCCAATCAGCCGCGACGGCATCGCCTACTACCGGGAAGAAACCGCTTTGATGCCAACCGGTGAAGTTGTCGTGGAAGTGAATCTGGGGAATCGTAATATTCCGAACCACAAAGCCCTGTCCGGTGTAGCCGTCATCGGTAACATACTCGAATCGGATCTGCACGGGGTGACCGGTATACCGATCGAGACTCACTGACGCGTCACGCCATCCACCGCTTGCACCCGTATACGCGTAACCATAGCTGGCGCGATACGGGTTGGACCGAGTCGTGTGCGTGGCATCGAGCGTGGTCCACGTCTTGCCTCCATCACTCGACGCTTCAACGTAGGCGTAGTCGTAGTCCTTCTCGATGTCGTACCAGGTGGAAAAGCTCAGGGTGGCATGTCGCACTTTACTGAGGTCGAACGTACGATCCATGTGGGGATCACTCATGTCTCCCCGGTTGGCGTACCAGAAGGTCGAAGTGCCCGGAGCGGAGACGATCGGAACCGTGGAGGGCGCCGACATACTGATACGAATGGGCTGCTTCTGACTGGACGTATCGATGCCGAGATAGTCGGCGGTGTACGGCGCCACCTTTCCCACATACGAGACGGGAAAAGTTTTCTGGGTCTTCACGCTGATGGTATGCGAGAGCGCTTTATAGGCGTACACGCCGTGTGCAATCGAAGCATTATTGACGAGATTGGCCAGGACCCACCGCTGAAAGATTTCGCGCGCGGTGAGCGGGATATGCCGTTTTCGCAGTACATCGTCAATCAGCGCGAAGTC
>DAINCT010000348.1:0-4806 GCA_036732245.1 Chloroflexota bacterium
TTCCGTTCTGGCTCGTGATCATCGAGTGGGTGAGGCCCCCGCGCAGACGTCCGAGTGGTGCCGTCCTGATTGGACTCATCCTCGGCTTCGCTGGAATCGTCGTGCTCGTGGGGCCGTCCGGCGTCGGCGGTCACGGCGACGTGAGGCCGATCGGCGCGCTGGTGCTGATACTCGGCTCATTGTCGTGGGCGATCGGATCCTTCTGGTCGCGCGACGCACAGTTGCCTGAGTCCGGACTGCTCACCACGGGGATGGAGATGCTCGGCGGCGGCGTGCTGCTGCTGATCGTTGGTGCAGCAACGGGCGAGATCGCTCACACCGACATTCATCGCATCTCGAGCGCATCTGCCGTGGGCCTGCTCTATCTCATCACTTTCGGGTCGCTGCTCGGCTTCACGTCATTCATCTGGCTGCTGGACAAAGTCTCTCCGGCCAGACTCGGAACGTACGCCTACGTCAATCCAATCGTAGCCGTACTGTTGGGATGGGCAATCGCGGGTGAGAGGTTGTCGATTCGGACTGGCATAGCCGCCGCGATCGTCATTTGTGCGGTGGCTCTCATTACGACGGCGCGGAGCACAAAAGCCAGTTAAACGGGCTAGTGCCCCGCCCTGTGATCACCACGTTGCGCCAGAAGGAATTCCCGGATGGCAGCCAACGACGCCGAGTCAGCCGTAGCGATTCTCACCTCTCCGCCACGTGGCAGATCCGCGTACGTGTAACGAATCAGAGCCTTGTTCCGGCTCATGACCTGGGTTCCGGGCATCTCGCGCATGTGGACGAACTCTGGGGTGGAGAAATCTCCCGCCTGAAATGCGTGTTCAATGAGCTTCATGTGTGCGCGTATCTGAGCAACAGCGAGCGAATCAGCGCCTTTCATTTCGAGTGCTATTCGGCCGCCATTCGGCAGGACGTCGAAGCGGTGCGCAGATCCGTACTGATCGACTCCCATTGCCATCTTTCCGCGCTCCTGCAAAGCGGCGAACGAACTGTCTCGTTGCGCCTTACTGGAGTCGGTTCCACCATGCATGGCGGCGTGTTGCGCCGGAGTCATCGCGCTGTGGTCCATGGGCTTTGATGGGGCCGTATCAGTTGACTGCGCCATCCCATGCTTCGCGCAAAAGATGCTCAATGCAAGGAGACCGAACAGGGCCGCCTTTGTAGGAAGAAATGACATTGTTTCTCCAGGTTGGTGACCAGCTGCCGCTCTGTGCGGCTTGGCTTGATAGTTACGTCGCCTGACATTTCCTGGCTGGGACTAAAGTTCCCCTCGTTCGCTGATGGTTCCTAAGGGGCGGATTCGGCCAGCTCCTCAAGAATCCCGAGGTCGAGGACTCGATATTTCCCCTCGCCGACCCTTTCGATCGCCCCCAACCGTCGCAATCCACGAAGCGCTCGGACAACGACCTCCCGGACAGTTCCAAGTTCTTCCGCGAGAGCTGTTTGTGTCATGCCGAGCGAGAACGCCGCGTTCCGTCGTGCGCCAGCCCTCGACGGGGCAGAGGTAATTGTCGTCTGGTGCCGCTGCAGAATGAACTGCGCGAGTCGCGTTTGGACGCTGTTGACGGTAATCTGATCCACTCTCTCCACCAGGGCTTCGATTCGGTGCGAGAGACGCTTCAGAAAGAAGAATGCGAGCGCCGGGTCTACGGCGATCGCTCGTCTGACCGCGCCCTCGGGGAGAAACAGGCATCGCGTTGGCTCCGCGGCGATCGCCGTCGCGGGATAGCGGCCGCCGGTAAAGAACGGCACTTCTCCAAGGGTGGCACCGGGCTCTCCGGAATGAATGACCAGTTGGCGACCACCGCTACCGCGAACGATGCGCACCATCCCCTCGAGCACGAGAATGATGCCTTCGGAGCGATCGCCGGCAGACCAGAGAATCTCGCCAGTCGAGAATTGTTTCTCTACTGACTGCTCCAGCAGCGCTGCACGGCCCGCTGAACTCAGCGCCTCGAGAAGTTGGTTTCTTGCGTCGGCTTGGCTCAATGGACGAATACGGATGGAGGCGAAGGGTGAGGCCGGTGAAAGTACGCTGTTGTTTCCATTGTGTGGGATCCAATAGTCGCGATCTTCCGTCGCACATCTCGCTGAACAAATGATCACCAATAAGCTGAAAACCTGCCCAGTTGACTAATCGGACCAGAATGCAAAAAGAGTTGTCATGCCCCGCGGTTGTCCTGGCATTGACACCTCGTCTAGATTTTTTTAATCCCTGCAAGGAGAACATCATGGGCGCCAACGGACGAACTTCGAACAAGCCGACCATCGTTCTGATTCACGGACTCTGGCTCACGCCGAGAAGCTGGGAAGGGTGGATCGACCGCTATCAGAAGGCTGGGTACAACGTCATCGCCCCCTCCTGGCCGGGACTCGAAGGAGACGTCGAAGCCGTTCGCAAGGATCCTTCGCCGCTCAAGGGCCTCAAGCTCAAGACCGTCGTCGATCACTATGACCGCATCATTCGCAAGCTCGACGCACAGCCAATCCTGATGGGCCACTCGTTCGGCGGCCTCATCGTGCAAATGCTGGTTGACCGCGGGCTCGGATCAGCCGGAGTTGTCGTGGATTCGGCACAGTCGGCTGCAGTACCGGTTTTGCCACTCTCGACGGTCTGGGCAACGATCACGGTGCTCGGTAACCCGTTCACGTTCAACGCGGCCGTTGGCCTGAGCCCGGAGAAATTCAACTACGCGTTCACGAACGAGCTCGATGCCGTAGAATCGAAAAAGGTCTACGATCGGTATCAGATCCCGGGCAGTGGTCGTATCCTCTGGGATGCGGCGCTCTCGCTCCTGAATCCGAACGCGTCGTCCAAGGTGAACTACGGCAACAATAACCGCGCTCCTCTGCTGTTCATCGCCGGCGGCAACGATCACCTCGTTCCTCCGTCCATCAACAAGGCCAACGTGCGCAAGTACATCAAGAACTCTTCCGCCGTCACGGATTACCGGGAGTTTCCGAATCGCACGCATCACACGGTCGGGCAGAAGGGATGGGAAGAAGTTGCGGATTTTGCGATCCAATGGGCAACCGAGCACGCGCGCGATCAGGTAACTTTGGCTGATGTCAAATCGGCGTTCGCGCCGAGTACGGCACAATCGGGGACCAGGAGCACCGAGATTCGCACCTGATCCTGGAGGTCTGAATCTGCTGATTTCGCTTAGAGAGGCATCATGACGGCACCGATCGCGGCAGCTCCTTCGAGGCTTACGCCGAACGTCGACCAGACTTTTCCAAAGCTGACGCCGGCGCAGATCGAACGCGTTGCCGCGCATGGCCGCACACGCCGCATCGAGCGTGGTGAAGTGCTCGGCGCCGTGGGAAAGGTGACTCCACTGTTCTTCGTTGTCATCACGGGAACCATCGAGGTCGTTCAGCCGGGCGGCAACGGGAAAACCACGACTGTAACGGCCATTAGCCCTGGCGAGTTCACCGGCGAAGTTTCCATGCTCTCAGGCCGCCCCTCGCTCGTGACTCTTCGAGTTGGCGAGCCGGGCGAGGTGATCGAAGTCCAGCGTGATGATCTCCTGTCGCTCATACAGGTGGACGCCGAGCTGAGCGAGATATTCGTGCGGGCGTTCCTTCTCCGCCGGGCGGGACTGGTAGCAGGAGGATTCGGAGATGTGGTGCTGGTGGGGTCGAATCATTCCGCCGACACGATTCGTATCAAGGAATTCCTGACCCGAAATCTCCACCCATACGTATTTATCGACCCGGATCGCGATGCCGGCGTTCAGGATCTGCTGGATCGTTTCGAGTTTGCGATCGCGGATCTCCCGGTGCTCATCTGCCGTGGCAATGCCGTCCTTCGTAACCCGTCCAATCGGCAGATCGCCGATTGCCTCGGCTTCAACGAGGCGATCGATCAGGTACACGTCCGCGATGTTGTGATCATAGGCGCCGGGCCAGCCGGGCTCGCGGCCGCGGTGTACGCCGCGTCGGAAGGGCTCGATGTCCTCGTCGTCGAGGCGAACTCACCGGGCGGACAGGCCGGCTCCAGCTCGAGGATCGAGAATTACCTCGGCTTTCCCTCGGGCATCTCTGGTCAGGAGCTCACGGCCCGCGCGTACACGCAGGCCCAGAAGTTCGGCGCGGAAGTAATGATTGCGGAAGGCGCGACACGGCTCGACTGCACGCGCAAGGCGTACACGATCGAGATCGACAATGGCCCGCGCGTACCGGCAAAAACGGTCATCATCGCCACAGGTGCGGAGTATCGAAAGCTGCCCATCGACAATATCTCGAAGTTCGAAGGAGCCGGCGTTTACTACGGCGCGACGTTCATCGAGTCGCAGTTGTGCGAAGGCGAAGAGGTAGTCGTAGTTGGAGGAGGCAACTCCGCTGGCCAGGCCGCGGTGTTCCTCGCGCAGACGGCGAGCAAGGTGCACGTGCTCGTCCGCTCGAGAGGTCTGGCCGAATCCATGTCGCGCTACCTGATCCGGCGCATCGAGGAAAGTCCCACGATTGTGCTGCGGACGTGCACCGAGCTCATCGCGCTCGAAGGAAACGGCCAACTCGAGCGAGTTCAATGGCGGAAGGACAATGAGCCCGGCGAGAGTCACGACATCCGACACGTCTTCGTCATGACGGGCGCAGCGCCGAGCACCCAGTGGCTTAGTGGGTGTCTCACGTTGGACGCGCGTGGATTCATCAAGACCGGACCTGAGCTTTCGCGTGACGAGCTCACCGCCGCGAAGTGGCCACTCTCCCGACAGCCACATCTTCTCGAAACGAGCCGGCCGGGAGTGTTTGCTGTCGGTGACGTGAGGGCCGACAATATCAAGCGCGTGGCGTCAGCGGTCG
>DAINCT010000349.1:0-4793 GCA_036732245.1 Chloroflexota bacterium
GTCCACCAGCGGACCGCCCGGAGGAATGATCCGCTCCTCGATCTGCACTCCAAGATTCTGCCCGTGTATGACAACGTCAATGAAGTCCGCCGCCATCGGTTGCACCGCCAGATGCGCCATGCGGTTGCCCGCCATGGTGTAGGGAGAGACGACCCGACTCGCCCCCGCGTTGTAGAGGTTCTGCTCGGCGTCAGGATCCGCCGCCCGCGCCACGATATACAGATCCGGATTGAGCGCCCGTGCCGCCAGTACGACATACACGTTGTTCACGTCGGAATCGGCACATGCCAGCAGTCCTCGCGCGCGTTTCACTCCCACGGCCTCGAGTACGGCATTCCGCGTTGCGTCACCCTCGTGGCAGAGGAAACCCTGTGCTCGCGCAACCGCGATCGTTTCAGGATTCGTGTCCACGATCACGAACAGAGCATTCGCGGCCGCTAGTTGGGTCGCCGCTCGTTGGCCGACGCGTCCGAAGCCGGAGATGATGTAGTGGTCGACCAGATCTTGCATGCGCCTCACTGTCCTCCTCTGTTTCCAGGTACCGTGCAAACCGCCTTCCATCAGGAACTCGGTCAAGCTCCCCAGGACGTAGATGCCTGTGCCGACACCCGCCAGGATGAGGGCAGCATTGAACACTTTCGCACCGGCGGAGAGTGGGCCAGGTGGCGCGTACCCCACGGTCGTCACGGCCGAGACTGTGGTGAGCAGCGCGTCCACGGCCGATAAGCCCGACACCATGAAGCCCGCTATGCCTACCAGGATGATCAGAGCAAGCAGCGCCACACCCGCCAGGAGACGGCGCGGCACGAGCCTTTGATACACCATGGTGAACGACCCACCTCGAGCATTTTTCGGTATTCGATGTAGCGCTGGCGGGCGGAGCTTACCCCAGCCGCCCCACCTGTCCGGCAACGTCTCCCAGCAGGGGGACAATGTTTTTCTTTCGGGAGATGATCCCGGGTAGCTCAATCGTGTGGTCGTCTCTCAATTGCCCGTCAAAAATCGTGGCAACGATTCCCGCATAGCCGTCCGCCAGGATGGTCGACCGTTCGCGCACGATGTCGATCACCCCGAAGAGCACGCTGGTATACCCGCGACCTCGCACGGCACTCATGGCCTCCAGCAGTTCGTCGCGGCGATCAAGCACCGCCGATCCATCGGCTGTCTCAATCATGCCAATCCCGAAGCGACAGTTCGCAACCGAAAACTCCTTGAAGTCCCCTGTCAGGAGCTGCTCCGCCGAGCGATCGGACACATCGGACGCGATCTTGAGGATGGCATTCCCCAGTTCGTCCACGTCGACGTCTGCAGTCTCGGCCAGGCGCAGTGCGACTCGCCGATCCTCCGCCGTGGTCGTCGGACCGCGAAAGAGCAGGGTATCGGTAAGAATGGCGCTCAGCAGCACACCGGCGATCTCCGTGGGCACATCGATCCGCGCCTCCTCGAACAGCTTGGCGACAATCGTGCTGGTGGCGCCAACCGGCTCAAGCCGCATATATGGTGGATTGCGGGTCCAGAAGTCCGCGACGCGATGGTGATCGATGACCGCAATCACGTCCGCCTCCTCGATTCCCGTGACGGCCTGTCCTCGCTCGTTGTGATCGACCAGCACGATCCCCTGTCGCACCGTGCGCAGCAGATTGCTACGGCTGATGATGCCCCGTACGATGTTGTCATCGTCGATCACGACCAGCGAGCGTGTCGGGCCACCTCCCAGTTGCTCCCGTACCTCTTCCACCAGGTCGTCCGGTCGGCAGGTCGCAACCTTCGTCCTCATGACTTGTCCAATCGGACTGCTGAGCTGGATCAGACGAAGCGTGGTGTACGTGTGATGCGGCACAGATACGACGATCACCTCACGTGCTCGCGCCAGTTCCACGATTTCCGGCGTTACGGCATGATCGCCGGTCACCACCAGTCCACCCACGCCGAGCTCGATCGCCGCACGCTGCACATCTGTTCGATCCCCGACCACGACCAGGATTCCGGGTGACAGGCGCTTGAGCATGGAGTCGACCTCCATGGCCCCTACCATCACCTGGTTTTCCAGGACGCGTCGGGGCGCCTCAACAAGGACGGTCCCGCCCAGCGTCCGAAGCAAGCTGGCTCGGTCCAGGTGGACATGGTCGAGTTCTTCCAGGCTGGCCACGAACGTCTGAGCCAGTTCGGCCTGCCCGGTTACACCCACCAGATGTCCGCCGTCATCCGTGACCGTCACGACCCGAATCCCATGCTGTTCGAGGGTTTGACCGACCTCCAGAATGGAGTGATCGCGGTGCACCGAGACGGCGGGTGTGGTCATCACATCGGCCACGCGTGGACGCACGTCGGTCACCAGCGGCGGCACGTCCACGCCGAATCGCTCCAACACATACGCCGTTTCCGGTCGTAACTCCCCCTGGCGCCCTGCGACTGCCCGAGTCTTGCCCTGCAGCCGCATGAACGCGGCGTAACCGACCGCGGCACAGACCGCGTCCGTATCGGGGTTCTTGTGGCCCAGGACGTAGATCGGCGAGGTCACACGCTTACCTCAGATCAAACTCGACTTGGTGGTTGCCTCCTTCATGATATCTGGGCGGGAAGCACGTGCTTCCCGCCTATGGCTCGAACGAGACGTCTGAGTTTGGGGCGAAACGTCAGGCAGGAGTCGGGGCCTGCGCCGGCGTCGACGCGAGCTGTACGATCCTCAAATGGTTGCCGAAGGGATCTCGCAACCCGAAGTCGATCCCGTAGCCTTGATCGGTCGGTTCCTGGGTGATCTCGACACCCTTCGTCTTCAACGTTTCATAGGTTTTTCGACAGTCGTCCGTGGTAAATCCGGCGGTGAATCCGGTCGCGCCCTTGGTCACCAGGTCGCGAATCTGTTCCCCGGACGCCTCGTCCATCCCGGGGGGGCCCGGCTTCTCCAGCAGAATATCGGGACCCGCTGTACCCGGAACACGGACCGTCAGCCACCGCATGGCGCCGAAGTCCATGTCATTGCTCACTTCGAGGCCGAGTGTACCGACGTAGAAGTCGAGTGCCTCGTCCTGATCGAGCACAAAGATACCGGTGACATTGAGCGAAGTCAACATATCAACCTCCTGCGTGAATGTATGTACTCAGGTCATGTTAGAGGCGTGGGTTCGCGCTCGGCTTCTCCAAAACTGCTCGGTCTAGTCCACGCCATCACAAAACAGGTGGGAACGGCTTTGGCATGAGGGAGTGCGCGGTAGGAGGTCGGCGTTTCGCCCACGATATCCCGAAACGTTCGGCTGAATGTGCCGAGACTGCTGAAGCCGACATCGAAGCATATTTCAGTAATGCTGCGATCCGTGTCACGCAAAAGGAACATCGAGCGTTCGACGCGCCGACGCTGTAAATAGCGGTGTGGTGTCTCCCCAAAGGTGGCACGGAAGGTTCGGATGAAGTGGGCTTCCGACACGCATGCGATCCGAGCCAGGGTCTCAATATCGAGCGGTTGTGCATATGAACGATCCATCGCGTCGCGCGCCCGCAGCAGCCGGCGATTGGTGGCTTCAGTCTCGAGGCTCATACCCTTATTACTGCATTCCCGCCGTGTGCTCGCCGCCGCAGGTATTGGGATGCACGCGGCACGCTACACCTTGCTGAGTTGAACCGCAAACGCCTGTAGGCTCGCCAGATTGTGGCAGGGGAGGAAGAGGTCGATGTGCGGCAGGGCGGCACGCATGCCGGAGACCAACGGGCGGTAGCGTGGGTCCCCCAGCAGCGGATTCAACCAGACGACGATCCGGCTGCGACGCTTGATGGTGGCCATCTGCTCTCCCAATATCTTCGGATCTCCCTGGTCCCATCCGTCGCTCAAAATCACCACCACAGTTCGCCGGTCCAGCATGCCCTGTCCCTGGCGGGTGTTGAACTGCTCCAGACACGCCCCGATTTTCGTGCCGCTCGACCATCCGGCCGAAGCGCTCGCCGCCTTATCCAGTGCAGCGTCAAGGCGCCGGCCACGCAGCGCTGTGGTCAGGCGCGTCAGGCGCGTGCTGAACGCGAACGTCTCCGTGGTGGGGAGCTCGTTCTGAAAGGCGTACATGAACTGGATAAGGAAGCGACTGTACTGTTCCATGGAGTGGCTCACATCACACAACAACACCAGGCGAGCCGTGTCGACCCGTCGCTTTCGCCACGCGAGATCGATCATATCGCCTCCTGTATGAAGCGACTGTCGTAACGTCCGCGGAAAGTCGAGCCGGCTCCCGCTCACTCCGGCTCGAAAACGCCGGCTACGCACGGTCAGCAGTTTCGGCGCCATACGGGCCATGATCTTCTGTATCTGCAGGAGTTCACTTGCGTCCAGCGTACTGAAGTCTTTCTTGACGAGCACCTCGATCGAGCTATACGTAGCCCCCTCGGGTGAGGGATCCTCATCCGCTTGAGTCCGCTTCGATCCCTCTCGTATGCGTGCCGGACTCGCGGATTCCTCGGCGGCCCGATTGTCCTGCGGCCGCGGCTGTTGGGAGTGGAGGGACTGGCTGAATTCCGGTTCAGCCGTCACGCTCCAGAAACGATCGAAGAGCGCATCGAACGGCGGAATGTCGTCGGGACTCGCGATCAGGTTTGCCCGCAGCGCATGATAAAAATCGTCTCGCCGCCCCAGATCGATGTACTGCAGGCTGCGCTGTGCATCGATGACTCGTCCGCTGGTCACGGGGATGCCATGCGATCGCACCAATTGGGCGAACTGCAGTACTCGGTCGACGAGTAGGTCAGAAGCGTTCCCGATCCGTTCGGCCATGCCGCCGAAGTCCGGATCATCCATAACCGGTGGGCGC
>DAINCT010000350.1:0-4786 GCA_036732245.1 Chloroflexota bacterium
CTACTACACCATGCTGGTGACGCTGATGCTCCCGACTCTGGTGCTCATCATTCCACAGTTCGTGCTGGCAAAAAACCTTCACCTGTTAAATAGCTTGCAGGGTTTGATCGTGGTGTATTCGGCCGGTATCCCGCTCTACGTCTTTTTACTGCGCGGATTCTTTGAGGACATACCGCAAGACCTGGCCGATGCCGCCGCCATCGACGGTGCGGGGATATGGACGCTCTATTGGCGCATTATGATGCCGCTAGCGCGGCCGGCCCTGGCCACCGTCACGATTTTCTCTTTCCTCGGCAATTGGGACGAATTCACCTGGGCACTGACCTCCATCTCTGACAGCAATCTCTTCACGCTGCCCATCGCTCTGCAGTTTTTCCAGGGGCAGCACGGGACGCAGTACGGATTGGTCTTCGCCGCATCTCTGATCGTGGTGCTACCGGTCGTCGCCGTATTCGTCGTATTCCAGAGACACTTTATTAAGGGGATCATGAGCTCCGCCGTGAAGGGATGATTCTGCGCGCTACATCTGCGGCCCTAGGGCTAATGGTTTCGATGGAAGGAAAACAAAGGGTGAAGATTACTACATGTCATCCCACGCGTGCCTACTTTCGGCCGGGAGAGCACGGCGAGATCGTCGTTCGGGTTACTGGAACTTTGCCCGAAGCGACCGTGGCCCGCGTCGTCGTCACCGAGCTCGAGCGAACGCTTCTCAGCGCCGACTCCAGCTTCACCGGCCTCGAGCAGATCATTCAGTTCCCGCTGCCCAACACGCCGGGACGAGGATACGGCGCGGCGGTGGAACTCATCGATAGCACGACCCGGCAGGTCGTGGCACGGGGATCCACCGCGCTCGATGTCCAGAACTCCTGGACGGATGCGCCGCGGTATGGGTTCCTGTCGGAGTTCGCGCCAGGCGAGGAGTACGAGCAGCGGGCCGATGCCCTGTTAGCCCGACACATCAACGTCGTCCAGTTCTACGACTGGATGTACCGTCATTACCAGTACCTGCCCCCAGACGACACCTTTACGGATATCCTCCATCGGACTCTGTCGCTCTCGTCCACCCGGCGTGCCATAGCTGCGGTACAAACCCGCGACATGGCCGCCATGGCCTACGGCTCGGTCTACGGCGCCGAACCCGACTATGCGCTCGCCCACCCAGATGAGCTGTTGTATGACGACGCGGGCAAGCCGCTGAGCCTGGACGGGGCATTTTACTTTCAGGATGTGCGGCCTGGGCCGTGGCGCGATCTCATTCTCGATGAGTATCGGAAGGCCATTCAGGATGTCCACTTCGACGGTATCCACGCCGATCAGTACGGTTTTCCGGAAGAAGCCAGGGATGCCCAGGGCAACCTGGTGCAGATGGGTCCGGCCCTGGCAGGCATCGTCGGCGCCGCTCAGCACGCGGTGATTGACGCCGGTGGGGATGGGATCATCTTCAACTGTGTCACCAACTGGCCGATCCGCGATGTCGCACCGGAGCCACAGCTCTGCACCTACATCGAGGTATGGCCGCCGTATCGAACCCTCGGGGACCTATCGCGGCTCGTTGCAGGAGCGAAGGAACTTGCGCAACAGCGGCAGGTCATCCTCGCGGCCTATATGTCGGCGGGTGCATCCACCCCAAACGACGCCGAGACGGCGACCCTCCTGACCTCCTCCGCGATCCATGCCAGTGGCGGGTTCCATCTCCTGCTGGGTGAAGGCACGGGTATGCTGGTCGATCCGTACTATCCAAAGTTCGCAGTGCCGGGCCCGGCGTTCCAGCGTAAGCTGGTGGCTCATTGGAACTTCATTGTGCGATATGGCACCTATCTCTTCGATCGTTCCCTGGTACCGGCCACGGGCGCCAAAGTCAGCAATAAAAAGGTCTGGTCCATCCACCGCAAGTCCGAGGGTTTGGAGACGGTGAGCCTCATCAACGCTCATCCCGACGACCTGTGGGATGCGCTTAAAGACAAGCCGTCCGTGCGCCGCAACGTGCGGGTCGAGATTCCTATCACGGGCTCGGTCTCGGGTGTCTTTTTTGCCAGCCCCGACAGCGCGACCGGCGCCGTGGCCTCGGACTACGAGCATGCTCACGGAAAACTCGTCGTTACAGTGCCCAGCGTCCGCACGTGGACGCTGGTAATCATTACTCGATAGCGAGACGCAGCTCGCCAGGAGCGGTACATGCGCACTCACGTCAACCTGGTGGACCGGAGCCAGGAGATCCTCCGAGGCGGACAGGAGCTCTCGGGTGCATTCCTGGCATGTCCAAATTTCCCGGTCTATCGCTACTGCTGGTTCCGGGACGGTACGTTCATCGCAAACGCGCTCGATCTTTACGGAGACCACGCATCTGCCCGGCGGTTCTATGACTGGGGGGCGGGCATCGTCCTCGCCAATGCGGCGGACATCGGGGCCGCCTGCGCGGTCTCAGTCGGGGAGGTTCCAACCAGGTATCTGCACACGCGCTATGCCCCGGATGGCTCGCAGAGCGACGAGGACTGGCCGAATTTTCAGCTCGACGGGTTCGGCACGTTTCTCTGGGGTCTAAGCGAACACCTGCAGATGACTGACGAACCGGTGCCGGCAGCCTGGAAAACGGCGGTCGATCTTTTGGCCGGCTACTTGATCCATCTCTGGAGGTCTCCCAACTTCGACTGTTGGGAGGAGTTTCCGGAACGAATCCACATCGCCACGCTGGCCGCCCTCTACGGGGGTTTGCACGCTGCAGCCCGGCACTTCGACCTTCACGCTGCGGACGAAACGGCTGAGGCCATTCGCGCCTTCGTGCTCGAGCAGGCGCACCACGGGTTCTTACCAAAGTTTGTGGGCAGCGATGCGGTCGATGCGAGCCTGCTCTGGGCCGCCATTCCGTATGGCATGTTCGACCCACACGAGCCCATCATGATGCGCACGATCGAGAAGATTGCGGCCGACCTGCAGGGTTCCGAGGGAGGGGTCCACCGGTATGCCGCCGATGAGTACTATGGCGGCGGCGCCTGGATTCTCCTCACCGCGGCCCTGGGCGAGTGCTTGGTCGCACTGGGTGAAATCGAGCGAGTTCAGGAGATGCTGGGATGGATCGAGCGACAGGCCTCGCCGGACGGTGAGTTGCCGGAGCAAGTGCCGATCGACCTCATCCGACCTCCCGACTACGCCCTGTGGGTCGATCGCTGGGGCGAAATCGCGCAGCCCCTACTGTGGTCGCACGCGGCGTACCTTCGTCTTTCGCAGGCCCTGCGCACCCACGCTGCGGCGGAGCCTGGGCAGGCCACCTCGCCGTAATCTACAGGGCATCATCCTCGGCCGCCGAGGCGTCGTAGGCCGTAACTCTGTCTGCATCGCCGGGCAGGGTAGTGAAAAAATACGTCTGGACCAAGGTCGGGCCTCCTTCAACAACAACTGGGATTGACTCTTCATTACCGTGGAATTACTCCTGTCCTAGCCCCGCGCGCGATGATGGGGAGCAGTGGGACCGGCTACCGCGAAAGGTCGGCCGAGATGAGGCGTCCTTGAAGGAGGACCACGCCATGCTGACATCCGCATTTACTGATCTGGTTGGTTGCAGCGTTCCCATTCAGCTTGCGGCAATGGGGAGTGTCGGCACAGAAGAGCTAGCGGTTGCAGTGTCGCAGGCCGGCGGGTTCGGGATGGTGCCGGGACCTCAGCCGCCCGAGGCACTCGACCGGCTCCACGAGCGGACTGGTGGGACCTTCGGCGTCAATTTCCTCATGCCATTCCTCGATCGAGCAACAGTTGAACCTGCTGCCCGCACCGCGAAACTCATCGAATTCTTTTACGGCGAACCTGATAGTGAGCTGGTCAAGGCAGCTCACAATGGCGGTGCACTGGTCTGCTGGCAGGTGGGATCCAAACAGGAGGCACTGGACGCCGTCGCGGCCGGCTGTAACGTGATTGTGGCGCAAGGGCGAGAAGCGGGCGGCCATGTGCGCGGACATCTCTCGCTCCTTACTCTGCTGTCTCAGGTGCTGGACGAGATTGAGGTCCCCGTGCTAGCTGCCGGAGGGATCGGCTCACCCCGTGCCATGGCGGCCGCCCTGGCAACGGGAGCAGCTGGGGTGCGAGTGGGGACACGGTTTCTCGCGTCCCAGGAATCCGGTGCCCATCCCAGGTATGTCGAGGCGCTGCTCGCGGCGACCGCGAGCGATACCGTGCTTACTGAAACCTTCGCGACAGACTGGCCCGCACCGCACCGCGTCCTCCGTTCCTGTGTGGAGGCGGCTGAAGCCAACCAGGTGGAACCGGTGGGGCATGCAGAGAGCGGGTGGCCGGTTCCACGCTTGCACTCGACTCCGCCCAACAGGAATACCACCGGACTGATCGAAGCCATGGCGCTTTACGCCGGGGAATCCGTGGATGGGGTCAAGACTGTCCAGCCAGCCGCGGAGATCGTGCAGGAGTTGGCACACGGCGCCGAGCGATTGCTCCGCCGCTGGGCATGAGGCGCATTGGGATGTCTCCTCTGGCGGTGACCGAGTTGTCTCTCTCCGCGATCGTGGTCCGTCGGGGGCGGGTCATCCCCAGGTTTTTCAACACTCTGTTGATAGTTATGCACCGGTGAGGCGGAGAACCACTCGACATCACGGATGGAAGGAGTTCACCATGGTCGGAAGCAGTGTGCGGTTCGATATGTTCGCCTGGCAGGTGGTGCCCTGGCATGTCATGCGCGACGACGTCCGCTACCTGGAGACACTGGACATCGGAACGGTCTGGCTGGGTGATCGGTACCTGATGCCGCCTGAATTTGGCGGTTCAGTCCTGGAAGCGTGGACCA
>DAINCT010000351.1:0-4773 GCA_036732245.1 Chloroflexota bacterium
GGTCTAGGCCTTCGAACTCCACCTCGGGCTCGCTCGCGATACGCGCCCGCACGTCGTCCGCCTCGGGCAGAAGTGCGGCACGAATCTTACGCTGAAGTTCGATCGCTTTCGCCAGTCGCACTTCATCGGCCTTTTTGAGAAGCGGAACTCGCCCGATCTCGCGCAAATACAGCCGAACCGCATCCTGTGCCTGCTCGTTTTCAAGCGCCGATAACGGATCGTGATGTTCGGGAGCCGGCTCCTCGGGCTCCATCACTAGATGCCCGCGAAGCACGTCTTCCTGAGGATTCATTTCATCTGCAGGTGCGTACATTGCACCCCCTTTCAGGAAACAAAGGTCGAAAAAGGCCGGAGAGTGGGCTGTGCCACCCTGGCCTTATTCACGTGTTACCTCTATTGAACTCATACGCCGGTCGCACACGCGCCGCGCCTATTCTTACTCCCAAAGTGTACCATATAGCTCTTTGAATGTAAACAGTTCGCGGCGCGATTGTCGTGGGTGCGCGGACATCGAATATTCCGCGAATAGGGAAGGAATTCCAGTGAGAATTGCGATCATTGGGGCTCCGGTTGACCTAGGTGCCGATCGGCGCGGCGTCGATATGGGGCCGAGCGCAATTCGCTATGCCGACCTCGAAGCGGGTCTGCGCGAGAACGGTCACGTCGTTCAGGATTTTGGCAACGTCGCCATGCCCGTACCCGAGATCGAAGAGATCAGCCCGAGCCACATGAAATACCTCCGTCCCATCGTCGACATGGCGGAAAATCTCGCCGCGTTGGCTGCGGATCGGGTGAAGGAAGGTTGGTTCCCGCTCGTATTGGGCGGCGACCACAGCGTCTCGCTCGGCTCAGTGGCCGGCAGCACGACCGACCGAACCGCAGGCATTATCTGGATCGACGCGCATGGCGACTTCAATACGGCCGAGTCATCGCCGTCGGGAAATATTCACGGTATGGTACTGGCAGCGTTGGCAGGCCGTGGGGATTCCAGGCTGATCAACGTGGGGTACGCCGGGGCGAAGGTGGATCCCGGAAACGTGGTCCTGATCGGGGTGCGATCGCTCGATGCAGGTGAACGCTCGCTTCTGAAATCGTGTTCCATCAAGGTCTTCACAATGCACGACGTCGATCGACTCGGTCTGCCGCAGGTTATTGCCGAAGCGACAGAAATCGCAGGGCAAGGCGTGGATGGTATCCATCTCAGTCTCGATCTCGACGTGGTCGACCCGCTCCAGGCTCCGGGAGTGGGAACGCCCGTGTTCGGGGGCTTGACGTTCCGGGAAACGCATCTTGCCATGGAGTTGTTGGCCGAGTCGCAGCGTGTCATGTCCATGGATGTGGTTGAGGTGAATCCGATTCTGGACTCGCACAACGAGACCGCCCGTCTCGCCGTGCAGTTCACACTTTCGGCCCTCGGAAAACGCATTTTGTAGCGCCGCACCACTTCTCCGCTTCCCCTCCATGGGCGAAGGCGGTACTATGGCAAGCGACGCCGTATCCGGTCGAAAACGGAAACCCGGTGGTGTGGCGCGTTGCAACTTAGGACGGGAGGCGATCTTGGAGTCGGACAGTTTTGGCTTCGAAGTACTCGCTTCCTCGCTGCGCGCCGACGCGGGTGATCTGAAGGCTTTCATGGAAGCCCTGGCCACGAAGCTCGAAGGAGCCCTGCCCTCACAAACGACTGTGACCCGCCGCGGCGGGGGGCTCTTTTCCGGCTCCAAACGGGTGGATCGCATCGTGGTCGACCTTGGTGATTATCGGTACGAACTGCAGAGCTCGGGCTCTCGAGTCCAGCCGAGTCGATCTAAGGCGGTACGTGGCATCGTCCTTAAAACGGAGCAGATACCGCTCGACGAATGGATCGACGAACTCAGTCGGCAGTTGACGGCGGAGGCGCAGCGCAGCGAACAGGCACGCCTGGCTCTCGAGCGGTTGCTGGGCGTGTAGGCTAAAAGAGGAGGACGCGTGCCCCTGTTTCACCACAAGTCCGACGAGGAAAAGCGTCTCGAAGAGGAAGCCAAGCAGCATCAGCAACAAGAGGCTTCATTGGCCGAGGACAGCCTCGCGGCCTTGCAGTCGGGCGGCATTCCGATTCACGCACAGCGTCGTCTCGAGGAGTTGCGCGCCAGGCACGACGGGTTTTTCACATCCGATCTGAGCGTCAATGAGTTTTTGCTGACTCGTCGCACCGGACTCCGCCCGCTCTCGCAGGTCATGGGGAGTTCTATCTACCACGTTGGGTGGCGTTACCTCGGCAGAACCATGGGTAGCGGCGAGATCGCGAGCGTCACCGAAGCGTTGAACGAAGCCCGCATCCTCGCGCTGGGCCGGCTGAAGCAAGAAGCGCAGGGAGTCGGTGCGGACATCGTGGTTGGCGTCCACCTCAACCGTGCAGGATACGAATGGGCCGCAGACGTCATCGAGTTCAGTGCCGTCGGCACCGCCATGAAGCTTGAACGGGCTGCATCCGGCGACGAGCCCGCCCTTACCAATCTCTCGGGTCAAGACTTCTGGAAATTGTACGAGAACGGGTATTGGCCGGTCGGAGTCGTGGGAGGTAGCTCGGTCTTTCATGCCGTTCCATCATTGGGCGCCTGGCGGGCTACGAACACGTTCTACGGGGGCCTCTGGAACCAGGAGTTGATTGACTTCACACAGGGCTTGTACACCGCACGTCATCACGCAAGCTCGCGTATGCAGGCGGAAGCCCTGCGCCTGTCCTGCGCCGGCGTAGTCGGCGTGGAGATCGACCAGGCCACCGAGGAGTACCGGGTTAGTCTCGGTAACGACCAGGAACGCACCGATATGATCGTCACCTTTCAGACGCTGGGAACCGCCATCGTGCCCCTCCTGGGTCATTCGGGCGTGATAGGCACCGTCACCCAATCCTTGAACCTTTCGTCCTAGAGCCGCAGCAGAGGAGATACCAGTGACTTACGATCCAACATCCCTGAGCGGGGTCCCCACCCACGGGCGCGAACGAATTGATCACATGCGTCAGTCGGAAAATCGCGGCTTCTTCACCAGCGACCTATCGGTCAACGAATTTCTGCTGGTGAAGCAGGCAGGGTTCGATCCGCTCGGGCTGGTGGTGGGCAGTTCGATTTATCACATCGGGTATCAGCAGTCGAACTGGGGCCAGAATCAGGAGATGGAAGTTCTGACGCAGGCGACGTATCACGCGCGCGAATTGGCGATGACTCGCATGGAAGAGGAAGCGGATCAACTCGCCGCCGACGGCATCGTCGGGGTCAGACTCGAGGTGAGCCGCTACGAGTGGGGCGAGAATCTCGCCGAGTTCATGGCCATCGGCACGGCCGTAAAGCACCGCGAAGGTGTACTGCATCGCGCTCCAAACGGCCGTCCTTTCACCAGCGATCTCTCGGGTCAGGACTTCTGGACGTTGCTCTCAGCCGGATATCGTCCGGTCGGCATGGTGATGGGCAATTGCGTGTACCACGTGGCACACCAGGGACTTCGTGCCATGTTCAAACAGGTCGGCCAGAACCAGGAGATGCCGAACTATACGCAGGCGCTCTACGATGCTCGCGAGCTCGCCATGGAGCGTATGCAGGCCGAGGCGGAAGCTGTGCAGGCGCAGGGAATCGTGGGTGTCCAGATTCAGGAAAAGAGTCATGGCTGGGGCTCGCATGTCATCGAGTTCTTCTCCGTTGGAACCGCGGTCATCCCCACGCGTGAGGACCACGAAATTCCGGCTCCCACGCTCACGCTGGCGCTCAACGACAAGTTGTAACTCACTTCCCAACCCCATCCCAGGCGGAGGGCGCCCGTGGCTCTCTTCTGGTTGTCCGGCGTATTCATTCTCGGCGTCGTGCTGGGCGGAGCGGCCGATCCGCGAGTAGCGTTCGCGTTGAGTGGCGTCGCGTTGCTGTCCGCCCTGGCGACAAGACGTACTCGCTTCGGCTGGTACCTGCTGCTGGTAAGCGTTCTGTTCGTCGGGTGCGCTCGAGCACCTCACGGAGGCGGTGCAGGGTCGACGGGAGATCTGAATTATTACAACGGGCGATACCTGACCGTACTGGGCCAGGTCGCCGCCGAGCCCGACGTGCGCGACACAGGCGCGAACTATGTCGTGTCCGCGCGCACTGTCACACTCACCAACCGTGCTCCCGTTTCAGTGTCGGGACGCCTCGAACTGCACACGTCCCTGGGTCAACGTTTTGAGTACGGTGACGACGTTCAATTGACCGGACTTTTGCAGACGCCACTCAATACCCCGGCGCTCCCCTACCGGGACATCCTGCTCGGGAAAGGCATTGCCAGCCTGATGTCGTTTCCGCGGGCGATCGATACTGGCCCAGCGTCTTCAGGCTTCCTGGGTTGGATCGTACCATTCAGACAGCAGTTGGAAGCGGGCATCAATCGATCTTTGCCCGAGCCGGAAGCTGCGTTGCTGATCGCTATAACCCTGGGTGCGCATTCCGCTTCGCTCGGCACGTTGGTTCCAGTTCTGGTTTCCACCGGGCTGATTCATCTGATCGCAATTTCCGGAATCAAAGTCGCTATGGTGGCCGGGACCGTGTGGGCGCTTTTCTCCGCTCTTAGGCGGAGGATCCTGACCTTGACTGCCTCTCTGGTAGTCATTCTGTTTTACGTTCTGCTCACCGGCGCAACCGCGTCCGGCGAGCGTTCGGCTCTCATGTGGGCTCTCGTGTTCACTGCCTCGTATCTGGGACGCGGGACCGTCGCGCTCGTATCGCTCGCCTTTGCGGCAGCCATGATGGTTGCCTTCGACCCCATGCTCCCGTGGGA
>DAINCT010000352.1:0-4766 GCA_036732245.1 Chloroflexota bacterium
AGGCGACCGGTTTCAGCTCCACCGGCAGTATCCGATGCAGAGCAATCAGATCAGCAAGATCCAGCGGGTCGGCGCAAATGGGGTGGAGTTCACTTTTGCCGCCGTCAACACGACCGTACTGCCGCAACTCCTTTCAACCAATTCCATGATCATTCCGCAGCACATCTGGTCGAAGATAAAGAATCCCACCACCTGGCTGAACGCCAATCCCGTTGGTACCGGTCCCTTCGCTCGGGTGGCGAAGTTTTCGAGCCAGGAATACATTCTCGGCAAGAATCCGTACTACTGGCAGAAGCTAACGTATGACGGTATTCGCGTCCCGGCCCTGTCCAGCAACGACGCCACCTTGGCGGCCGCGGACTCGGGACAGCTCGACTGGACTGGGAACTTTTTCTCGAACGTTCAAAAGACATATGTGAGCCACGATTCCGCTCACTTCCACGCGTACTACAGCAACGTCGCGTACCCGCTCGGCATTTACTTCAACACCCAAAAATACCCGTACAGTCTTTACCCACTGCGCGCAGCGATCAGCATGGCGATCGATCGGGCCAAGATCAATGCGATCGCCGAGAACGGCAATGAGCCGCCGGCAAACGCGTTGGCCATGGAGAAACTGTATCCTGCCTGGGTGGATCCGAAGCTGAAGGCTCGCTCCAAGCAACTCGCGTCGTACGATCCAACCGCCGCCAAGCAGTTGCTGACGAAGGCAGGCTTCACGTACAAGGGCAATGACCTGTACGACCCGAAAGGCAATCGAGTCAGTCTCGACCTGAGCTGCCCTTCGGGCTGGGACGATTGGGTCACGACTCTAGACATCACGGCCAAAAACCTGCAGGACATCGGCATTGACGCCACCACCACTCAGTCCGACGCTACCGGCTGGCTAGATCAGCGCTCTAAACGACTCCTCGACGGCTTCATCTGGTCCCCCCTGGGTGGCATGAGCGTGTACAACTTCTTCAACAATTACATGCCCAAGTCGTCCTACTTCGCAGTCGGCCAGAACGCGCTCGCGAGCGGCCTCGCGAATCTCTCGGGCTGGTACAGCAACCAGGCAACCACGCTCCTCAAGCAGTTCCGCGAGACGGCGAGTCACAAAAAGCAGCTCTCCATCGCCTACAAACTGGAGAAGATTCAGCTCGACAATCTGCCGTTCGCGCCCACCGTGTACGCGCCATACTGGTACACGTACAGTACGAAGCACTTCACCGGCTTCCCCAATAAAGCAAATAACTACGCCAACGGCTCTACCTACCTGTACCCGGATAACGTTAAAATCCTCACCACCATTCATCCGGCAAAGTAAGACCTTACTCTCTCCCGAGCCGGCTACTGTCTATTTGGCACCGACGGCCGGCTCGGGTCCTCCTTCGAACCCCACCACGCACGAGAGAGGCGCCAATGCGATTCATTCTGAGACGATTGGGCTTCTACTTCGTCGCGTTCTGGGCAGCCATCACTATTAACTTCCTGCTGCCTCGCCTTCTCCCTGGAAACCCCATCGACTACTTCCTGGCCCGTTATCAGA
The DNA here is from genome assembly GCA_036732245.1 of Chloroflexota bacterium. GTDB lineage: Bacteria > Chloroflexota > UBA5177 > UBA5177 > UBA5177 > JANWJD01. The sequence continues at coordinate 1,532 of DAINCT010000352.1, forward strand.
ATCAGCTCGCCGCCAATCCTCACCTGCTAGATTCACTCCGCCCGGCGTTCGACTTCAAACACCAGTCACTGCTGGAACAGTACCGACAGTATCTGATAAATCTGCTTCACTTGAACTTCGGCGTCTCGTATAGCAGGTTTCCCACGCCGGTCAACGAGATGATCGGGCAGGCGATTCCATGGTCTCTCTTCCTCGCAGGCCTGTCGGCAGTTCTTGCATTTACCATCGGAACGTTCCTCGGAATCATCGCAGCCTGGCGACGAGGGAAAACGGTGGATGTGGTCGTTACGCCGCTGACCATGTTTACCCAGTCGTTCCCCGCGTTCTTTGTCGCCTTGTTGATCCTCTATTTCGGCGGCGTCGTGGCGGGATGGTTCCCTATCAACCACGCGTACGGCGATGGAGTCCAATCGGGACCGAATCTGCCGTTCATCCTCGATGTCCTCCGGCACGCCGCCATGCCGCTCTGCGCACTTCTGTTATCGAGTATCGGAGGCTGGATGCTCGGCATGCGCGCTGTGATGATTAATACGCTGTCGGAGGATTATGTCTCCATGGCCCAGGCCAAGGGCCTGTCGAACCGTCGGGTCATGCTGATGTATGCGGCGCGCAACGCCCTGCTGCCTCAGGTCACGAGCTTTGCCATCGTCCTGGGGTACGCCATCACCAGTCTCGTCCTCATCGAGAATGTCTTCGCGTACCCTGGCCTCGGATACCTCATGGTCACCGCCGTGCAGGCGACCGACTACCCGCTGATGCAAGGCATCTTTTTTCTGCTGACAGTCGGCATGCTGGCCGCAAATCTGATAGCCGATTTCGTGTACGTGTTGCTCGATCCCCGAGCGGCCTCCGCGTGATCTCATGGCGAATGTGACCCCCACCGCGTCCGATCCGATTCTGGTCCCGTCCTCGGCGGCCGGTGTAGTGCGCGTCGCGCGTCGCCCCCTGATTCCCGGCTCGCTACGCGTTTTCCTGAGTTCGCCGCTGACGGCGGTCGGAGTGATCATCTTCGGCATCATCATGGCTGCCGCTCTATGCGCGCCGCTGCTGGCCTCTTATGCTCCGCTCGACATGGTTGGACCGCTCGGCGCAGGGCCATCTCGTTCGCATTTCTTCGGTACTAACGATCAGGGGCAGGACATCTTTTCGCAAATCTTGTATGGGGCCCGCTACAGTCTGGCGGTTGGTCTCGGCGCCGGCGTGGCCATCACCGTGATCTCCACGTGCGTCGGGATGATCGCCGCCTATGCCGGTCGTTGGCTGGATGATCTTCTCAGCACGATCATGAACGTTTTCCTGGTCGTACCTCAATTACCGCTTCTGCTGGTCATCGCGGCGTACATTCCGTTCAAAGGCAACGATCCGACCGGCGCGGCGCTCACCATGATTGCGGTGATCACCGTCACCGGCTGGGCCTGGGGAGCGCGCGTAATGCGTGCACAGACCCTGACCTTACGGAATCGTGACTTCGTGCAGGCCACGGTGGTTGCGAGCGAGTATTGGTGGCGTATCGTCTTTCGAGAAATCATGCCCAACATGATCAGCCTGCTTGCGAATACACTCATCCTCTCCAGCATGGGTGCGATCCTGACGGAAGCCGCCCTTGATTACCTCGGCATCGGGAGCATCAGCCAGGTTACATGGGGCACCATGCTGAACAAGGCACAGGCGAACTCCGCGCTCTTTTCCGGTGAATGGTGGTCGTTTGTCTTTCCCGGCCTGGCCATTGCACTCACGGCGATGTCCTTTATCCTCATGAACTACGGCGTGGATCTCGTGAGTAATCCACAGCTACGAGTCATTAAGCACCGCCGACGCCGCCGTTTTTTCAGAACCTCGCTCACCGATATGGCCCCAGCCATGGAAACCGAGGTCCGGGCGTGAGAACGACCGAGCAAATATCGCTCGAAATCAGTCATGACCGGAGTCAGCCAACGGACACTTTGCTGGATGTACGGAACTTGACAGTGCAATATGATTCCCCGCGTGGCCCCGCCGTTGCCGTGGATGGTATCTCGTTCTCAATTGCACCGGGGGAGATCTTCGGTCTCGCCGGGGAGTCCGGTTGCGGCAAGAGCACTGCCGCCCACGCCATCATGCGCCTGATCAAACCACCGGGCAAAATCGTCGCCGGACAGATCACCTTCCGTAACCAGAACGTCCTCACCATGACGGAGAAACAGACGCTTGATTTTCGATGGCGACGCGTCTCGATTGTGTTCCAGAGTGCCATGAACGCCCTCAATCCCGTGCTTCACATCGGCACGCAGATTTCGGATGTGATCAGGGCACACGAGAAGGTCAGCCGGCGCCAGGCGCGAGACCGTGCGGCCGAGCTTTTTGAGCTCGTCGGAATCGATACGCGCCGGCTCGACAGCTTTCCCCACCAGTTGTCCGGGGGTATGCGACAGCGAGCCGTCATCGCCATGGCCATGGCTCTCAATCCCGAACTCATTATCTTTGACGAGCCAACAACTGCCCTTGACGTGGTCGTACAACGGGACATACTTCAGCAGGTACGAGAACTGCAGGCGCGGCGCGGCTTCTCCATCCTCTTTATCACCCACGATCTCTCGCTGCTGATCGAGATGTCGACACGGATCGGCGTAATGTATGCGGGCCATATCGTCGAGCTGGCAACCGGCGACGATCTCTTCCTCAACCCCCTGCATCCCTACACGGTCGGCCTTATGCATTCCTTCCCCTCAATCAAAGGACCGCTTCACCAGCTCGAGGGCATTTCCGGCAATCCACCCGATCTGGTCTCGCCACCGCCAGGCTGCCGCTTCAATCCACGCACTGCAAGCCCGACGACAGAGATCTCTACCAAGTCCAAACGTCGGTTCAGCCGGACCTGCGTGAGGTCACACCCGGACACTGGGTCGCATGTCATCTCTACTGAGAGAGCCGGACACCGTGGCACAGCCACCCGACGTGGTGATGGACGTTCGAGGACTTACCAAGCTTTTTCCTGCCGGACGCTCCGGTCGTCTCTGGGGTGCGCGCCGCTGGATGCACGCCGTTGACGACGTCAGCTTTACCCTCCGGCAAGGCCGCATTCTGGCACTGGTCGGGGAAAGCGGTAGCGGCAAGAGCACCGTCGCGCGGATCATCGCGCGGCTCCATCCCGCGACCACTGGTCAGGTCATGTTTGACGAACAGGATATCCTCAGCTTGCGCCGCAGTCGCGATCTCCGCCACTATCGGGGCCAGGTACAGATGGTCTTTCAGGACC
>DAINCT010000353.1:0-4761 GCA_036732245.1 Chloroflexota bacterium
AGCTCCGCTCCGATCCAGAGGCCGAGTAGGCTCGATCCAGGTGACTTTTTCGACTCCGCAGGTGGCAAGTCCCGCGGCGTATGCGGTGGCGTATCGATACGTGAGGCAGCGGAATGTGTACCTGCGATCGCAGGGCGGGATCCCTTTCGTCGATCGGGCTTCCGGAGGACAGATCGCCGCCAAGAACGTGGTCGTGCTGTTCACACGCGTGGCACTGATCCCGAATGACCCAGTGGGCCGGGTGTCGGTAACAGCGGTCGGGAGTGGGAATGCGACGCTGTTTCAAAACGGCCAGGTCGTGAAGGGCAACTGGTCGAAAACGTCGACCAACGGTCCTCTGGTTCTGACAACCACGAACGGATCGCCCATGTCGCTGGTTCCGGGTCAAACCTGGATCGAGGTCGTGCCGCCTGGGGACCTGACATCGGCAGTCGGCTCGTGAACATTCTGGTCGCGCCGCAGGCTTTCAAGGGCAGTCTCGACGCGACCGAGGTCGCGCAAGCGATCGCGCGCGGGGTACGCCAGGTGTTTCCCAAGGCGGAGATCAAAGTGCTGCCCGTGGCCGATGGAGGCGAAGGGACGGTCCGGGCAATGGTGCAGGCGAGTGGGGGACACACGGTTACCACCCGCGTCATGGGGCCACTGGAGCGACCGGTGAATGCGACCTGGGGCGTACTGGGCGGAGGCGAAGTAGGCGTAATCGAGATGGCCGCCGCCTCCGGATTGCCGCTGATCAGGCGGGACCAGCGGAACCCAATGCGGACCACGACGTACGGGACGGGAGAACTCATTCGGCACGCGCTCGACCTCGGCATGCGGCAATTGATCGTCGGTATCGGCGGCAGCGCCACGAATGACGGTGGAGCGGGCATGGCGATGGCCCTCGGTGTGCGCTTTCTGGACGAGTCGGGTCAAGAGCTACTGCTGGGGGGGGCGGCGCTCGCTCGCCTGGATCGCATTGATGCCTCGCAGCTCGATGCTCGTATCCCTGGTCTGCGCGTGGAGGTGGCCTGCGATGTCAATAACCCTCTTACCGGGCCGACGGGGGCAAGCCATATCTACGGGCCGCAAAAGGGCGCCGACGCCCGTATGGCCCACGAGCTCGACGCTGCCCTCGAGCGGTATGCAGCGGTGCTGGAGCGAGACCTCGGAAAGGCGGTGCGGGACGTGCCGGGCGCTGGAGCCGCCGGAGGGCTCGGGGCGGGCCTCATTGCTTTCCTGGGCGCCGAGCTCAAGTCAGGCGTCGACATCGTCTTCAGCGCCATTCGCCTGGACCAATACTTAAAAGATTCCGATCTTGTCATAACGGGTGAAGGCAGGATCGATCGACAGGACTTATTCGGCAAGGCACCGATGGCTGTGGCGCAGCGTGCGCACGCGATCGGTATCCCAACGATTGCAATCGTCGGTAGCACGGGTCGGGACTACCATGTGGTGTTCGATCACGGCCTGGATGCCGTGATCGGCACGGTGAACCGACCGATGCCGCTGGATAGAGCGGTTGCCGAGGCGCCGAGGCTGGTAGCAGAAGCAGCTCTTCGGGCTTGCCGGCTGGTGGCGGTTGGGATGAAGCTCCGCGAGCGCAGCATAGGCCCGGCCGAATCGCGGGAGCCGGCTGACTAAAGGCGCGTCGGGACGGGTTATACTGAGGTTGACACATATAGCAACACCCTCTCGCGGGAGCGGTGTTGCTTTTCACATGAGGAGCACAGGTGAGGAATCTTTTTCGACGGCGGGCGACTCCGGAGGTCACGGAGGAAGAGCGAGAGCAGATCGATCACGCGGTCCAAAAAACAAAGGATGGCGTATTCAATCGCATCTCGGATCTCTTCCGCGAGTCAGTCATCACCGAAGAGACCTGGGACACATTGGAGGAACTCCTCATACAGGCAGACGTGGGACCTGTTACGGCCACAACCCTGGTGGAATCGGCCCGCAAGGACGTTGAGCGCGAAGAACTTCGGACCTCCGTGGAGGCTGAGACAGCGCTGCGACGTCACATGGTCGAGGTGCTTGGCAGTGACGAGCACGAGCCACTAGAAGATATGCCGACTGGCACGGTGATTTTGATGGTCGGCGTCAACGGTTCGGGAAAGACCACGAGTACGGCCAAGCTGACGCGGTATCTGCAACGCTACGACCGGTCAGTATACCTGGCGGCAGCAGATACTTTTCGAGCGGCGGCGATCGACCAACTCAGAATCTGGGGGGAACGAGTCAAGGTGCGAGTGGTGGCACACCAACAGGACGCCGACCCGAGCGCCGTGGTATTTGACGCAGTAAAAGCAGCACAGCAGCGGCAAGTGGACTTCGTGATCGTGGACACGGCAGGACGCTTGCACACAAAATTCAATTTGATGGAAGAGCTACAAAAGATAAAACGCGTAGCGCAAAAGTCGAACCCGGAGGCCCGGATCGTTTCCCTGTTGGTCCTCGATGCGACGACCGGTCAGAACGCGATTTTGCAGGCCAAGAGCTTCCTGCAGACCGTCGACATGGACGGCATTATTCTTTCGAAATTGGATGGGACGGCGAAGGGCGGGGTAGCTTTTTCGGTCTACAACGAGCTAAAGGTGCCGATCTGGTTTATCGGTACGGGCGAGAAAATTGACGACTTCGCGCCATTCAACCATCTTGAGTTTGTCAACGCGCTCTTCGAGGCGCGTTAGGGAGAGGATCCGAGCTGATCGGAGCCGCCCCGTTTCTGGAGAACAATACACATGTTTGAAGCACTATCCGATCGCCTAAACGACATCTTCACCGGACTTCGCGGCAAAGGTGCGCTGACCGAACGGGATGTCGACACCGCCATGCGGGAAATCCGCTTGTCGTTGCTCGAAGCCGACGTCAACTTCAAGGTCGTGAAGGACTTCGTAGCACGGGTGAAAGAGCGCAGCATCGGTGCCGAGGTGCTGCAAAGCCTGACACCGGGTCAACAAGTCGTGAAAATCGTGCACGAAGAACTGTTGACGACCCTGGGCGATGCAGCCCGACTAGAACTGTCGAATACCCCGCCCTCCATTATCTTGTTGGCGGGCCTGCAGGGTTCCGGTAAGACCACGACAGCGGCCAAGCTGGCGCTCGCGTTGCGAAAACAGGGGCATCATCCGCTGATGGCTGCACTGGACGTGTACCGTCCGGCCGCGATCGATCAATTGATATCCCTCGGCAAGCAACTCAACATCCCGGTCTATAGCGAGGGCTCGAAAGCCGATCCGGTGCAGATCGCGGCAAATGCGGTGCAGGACGCGCGCAAGAACGCGAACACTGTGGTGATTCTCGATACCGCAGGTCGATTGCACATCGACGAGGCCATGATGAGTGAGTTGCAACACATCGAGCAGCGCGTCAAGCCTCACGAGGTTCTGCTGGTGGCAGACGCCATGACCGGTCAGGACGCGGTGCATGCGGCGGAGGAATTCCACCGTGCCGTCAACATTACCGGGCTGATTCTCACCAAGATGGATGGCGACGCCCGCGGCGGCGCTGCGCTTTCCATCCGGCAGGTGACGGGAGTGCCGATCAAGTTCATGGGCACCGGAGAGAAGACCGACGCGCTCGAGGTCTTCCATCCGGACCGGCTGGCGCAGCGCATTCTGGGCATGGGCGACGTGCTCTCGCTGATCGAAAAGGCGCAGGAACAGATCACGGAAGACGAGGCGAAGAAGCTCGAGAAGAAGATGCGCACCGCTACGTTCAATCTGGACGATTTCTTGAATCAGATGCGCCAGATCCGGAAGATGGGTCCGCTCACCCAACTGGTCGAGATGATTCCCGGCATGCGCGGCGCCATGAAACAGATGGGCGGCGCCCCGGATATGAACGATAAGGAAGTGAAGCGGATCGAGGCGATCATCACCTCGATGACCCGCCAGGAGCGTCAGAACCCGTCGATCATCGATGGGAGCCGGCGTCGCCGTATCGCCAAGGGAAGCGGAACGACCGTGCAGGACGTAAATCAACTGCTGAACCAGTTCAAGGAAATGCAGAAGATGATGAAGCAATTGACGTCTGGGAAAATGCGTTTGCCCAAGGGATTTCCTGGCTTGTAGGTCGCCCAGTATCTACGCACATGGGGTGACGCTAATGCGGTCGGAATCTCAGAGCGGGGCACGGGGCACCCGTTGTAGGGCCGACCCGTGGTGGGCAGAGTTGCGCGGCAGTGCTCCTCCATCCTCGAGTCACTCCACCACTGTCCGCCGCAGCTCCCACCGCAGCGGATTCTCAAGGATGTAGCGACGCACGACATCCAGCTCGCCATCCTGCCGGATGACGTGGTCGTAGAAGCCTTCCTGCCAGAGTTTGCCGCCATACTGTGGCCAGCCATCGTCTCGCACGCCATGGGAATAGCGCTTGGTGGTCAGCGACTTGTACCGGTGCACCAGATCGGACAACGACAGCGTCCGGCGTGGGTCATCGTCCAGCAGCACGATGGCATGGATGTGATCGGGCAGGACGGCCTCGATGTCGATTGCTACACCGGGATGGAGATCGAGGAGATCGGGCCATACCTTCTTTACCATCTCGCCGGCGGCATTCACGTGCATCGTGCGCGCATCGATTGAGCCAAAGATCGGCAGGCGGTCCTGGGTACACACCGTGACGAAGTAATAGCCGGCAGTTCGGTAATCGTAGCCGGCGAGGCGTGGATGGCGTCGTGGTGAATAGGAGGAGGAGTCCGGCACCAGCAAGTATGACACCAGCGAGGCGGAACAAGGCGGCGGAGCACTGCTTCGCGGTTCCGCCCTCGTATGGTCGATG
>DAINCT010000354.1:0-4745 GCA_036732245.1 Chloroflexota bacterium
TCACTCGCTCGGGCGGCTGCTTCGCTCTCGAAGGTGAGGACAGTGTAATACTCCCGCGGGTCGTGCTGGTTAAGCAACTCTCGACCGCTGCAGGTCAGTTAACCAAGCCTCTTCGCGGCATGGCCGTCGGAGCACACTGAGACGGTCACTGTCGAATGCCTGGGGAAAGCGACCGCAAAACTGGCATGATGTCTTCGACGCAACCTCGTCAGAGCGTATTGAGAGCGCCGGAAGCGACAGCGTGACTCCCGAGCTATCCAGGATGCAGAAAGGGTGACCGTGGACGTCGACACTGAAGTGGTCGAACAGATAGTGGACGCGGCTGCGAAACAGGCAGCCCAGAAAGCCGAGCGTGATCCGGCGGCGGTAGAACAGGCGGTGCGCCAGGAACTCCGAGAACGGCTGCACCGCCATCCCAAGGAGTTAGAGAGCCAACACACTCTGACCCTCGGAGAACGTTGGGCCGGTCGGGTGGCCCGAACGAGCGGCAACTGGAAGACGATCCTGCCCTATCTGGGTATCACCGGCGTCTATCTGGTCGTCAATCACTGGGTGTATGCCTTCGACCAGACCTTGCAGTACTACACCTTTGCGGTCTCGGTCCTGGCGATCTTCCTGGCGCAGGTTATCTTGCTTTTCCAGAACCGGCAGAGTGATCTCGAAAGCGTCCTGGCGCACAACGCCTACGAACAGACGGGTGAAATCTTCACCATGCAGCAACAACAGGTCGAGATGCTGGAGACCATTCACACATTGGTGCAGCGGCATGAGGAGGTGCTCGCCAAGATGGATGACATGATGGTCGATGTTCACACCATCATTCGCCATGTCGGCGCAATCCCCACGACGCAAGAACCGGAGGGCATGCCTGATGGCCAACGGGCCGAGCGAAAGTAGGTCCAATTGCCGCTGCAGATGTACCGTTCACCACACCGTCATCTTCATCGGGATGCACTCCGTTACCCGATCGTCGGCTCGAGGTGATCGCGCGTGTCGAGAACTTCGCTGAGTGCGGTTTCTCAACTCGATCGGTCACGCCCACGCTCCCCGCACATCACACCGGTCTGCGGTCGCCGGTGAGCAGATTGTGGAAGATGCGGGGCCCTACTCTGAACACCACCGCGACTACTCCACCGGTGAGCACGAAGATGCCCGCGCCGGACGCGTACGGCGTCAGTGATGATGCCGGATGCGACGCAAGCGAACCGGCGAGCAGGAAACCGACCACCGTGCAAAGCACACCACCGCTGACCGGTCCCACCACCAGGGCCGTGCCGTGGACCTGCCGGCGTGAGCCCTCGGAGGTGAGTCGTGGCCAGATCAAACCAACACACACGAGCCAGCATCCCAGGGCACTGACCAGAGCAATAAGCACACCGCTCACGTAGACCGTCTGAAGCACGCTCATTTTGAGCAAGCGTGCGGCCATCGTGACGAGCAGCACTTCGAGCAGCGCCACCACCGGCGCCAGACAGAAGAGGACCTTTGCTAACAACAGGTATCCGGCTCGAACCGGCGCCAGACCCAAAAGATATAAGGAACGACCTTCGCGCCCCACGATCGGTAGTGCCAGAACGCTTAGCAAGAAGAGCGCGGTCATGCTGGAAGAGAGATAGAGCGAGGCGGCGAAGAAACGCGCGAGGCGGCCTGTGATGGGATGTGCCGTGAACGGGTTCCCGAAGGCGTGATAAAAGGAATATCCCTCGATGAGCAGAGGGTATGCCAGTTGAGCCAGTAGCTTGGGATCCCGACGGAGCGTGAGCCACTCCTTCCGGACCACCGTCCACCAATCGGGACGGCGCCGCACCCTGGTCTCCGCTCGTCGCGGCGCAGTGCGGACGGTTCCACGGGAACGTCGCCGTCCGACCTCCCCATAGACAGTCCAACCGGAAGCCAGGAGATAGGCAGCGCGATCGATGGCCAGCACGGCAAGCCCGAAGGACAGCAGAACGAACGAAACCAGGTAGAGTACCGACGGTCCGAGGTGGCCATCGGCCGCCGCCACTAACGCACGGCCGGGCCAGACCGCAGGCACGACGTCGACGTTTCCCCATGGAAGGTGCACCGCTACATCTCCAAAAGTCTGCGCCACGGTATAGAGGATCGCCGCCACGATGGTGCCGACCACGGCACTGCCCGCTCGTGCTCTGGCAGGAGGCAGCCAACGCAGTACCAGGATTGAGAGGAGCATGGCCAGCGCAGCAGCCGGCAGGGGCACAGCCAGTACCACTACCAGGGCGGCGATGGTAAATCCGATCCCGGCATGTAGGGCTCGACCGGCACCGATGAGATCGGGCATACCAACCACCAGCATCAGCGCAGAGAAGCTGGCCGACACGGCAAATAGCTTGTCCGCGAGTACCAGGCGCGGAGAAATTGGCGTGAGCATCAGCAGGGAGAGATCGTTCCGGTAGGTGAAAGTCGCGCTCAGGCTCAGGACGGCATAAAAAAAGATTCCGACCGCGGCGGCCGTTGGACTCCAGATCAGCGCAGGTAGGAGAAAGGGACGAAGCGACTGACCGGTGAATGCATCCGAGAGGAAGTGGCCGAGCGTGAGGCCAAACAGCGAAAGGAGCGTCCCTCCGACCAGCAGCATGGCCAGCAAGCGGTACGGTGCGACCCGTTGCGCCTCGGGCGTGAAGCGAGGCAGCAGCAGGCGTGAGAAGATGCGGGCGCGCAACCGAAGCACGGTGCCGGCATCTCGAGCGACCGCGTTCACGACGAAACCAGCGCCTCCACCACCAGCCCTTCTTCGTCCCCACCGGTCAACCGGAGGAATACTTCTTCCAGTGATTCGGCGCTGCCCCCGCGCGCAGCCTGACGTAGTCCCTCGACCGTCCCTTCGGCTACCACCCGACCGCCATCGAGAATCCCGACGCGGTCGCAGATTGCCTCCGCAATCTCCAGAATGTGCGTACAGAGCACCACGGCACGCCCCCGCGCCGCCAGGGTCAAGAGCGTGTTCTTGAGCAAACGAGCGCTTTTGGGGTCCAGGCCGACCGTGGGTTCATCCAGCACGAGCAGCAGTGGATCGTGCACCAGCATGCCGCATAACCCTGTCTTCTGCTTCATTCCGTGCGAAAACCCGCCAATCAAGTTATCGGCCGCGTCCATCAGGCCGAAGTAGTTAAGGAGTTCTTCCACCCGCTCGTCGAGGCGGCTCCGCACGCCGTACAGTTCGCCCATAAAGTGAACGAACTCGCGGGCCGTGAGCTTTTCGTACAGGTATGGTTCGTCGGGGACGTAGCCGATGAGCCGCTTGGCGGCGCGTGCGTCCCGCTCCACGTCGAGACCATCGATCCGTACCGTGCCGGACGTTGGTCGCAGCAGACCGGTACACATGTTGACGGTGGTCGTCTTGCCGGCGCCGTTCGGTCCCAGCAAGCCGAAGATTTCGCCGGCATGAACCGTGAGATCGACTCCATCGACGGCGGTAAATCCACCGTACTGCTTGATCAGCCCGCGCGCAGCGAGCACCTCACGAGTCTCGGTCCCCGCTTCTGCCATTTCCCGATCCATGCGCTCATTATGGCCGGAAGAAGGAACAACCTGCCGGGGCTTGCCCCTCACCACGTCCTTGCCCGAGCGTCGGCGCTTGTTACCCTCTCGCCTCGATGAGCTCGAATCGATGCACCACCAGGCCGATCCAACGCGACACCGTGTCAAAAAACCTGAGATCGTAGATCGAGAATTGATCAGCCCGAGATGATGCGCCTGCCAGAATCCCACGTCTCTCACCGGCCACGTTGAGTGCCACCAGCACAAGGGACCGAACACCAAGCTGCTCGACGAACCCCGCCGTCATGTTGGGATCCTCCTCGCCGTGTCCGGTCAGGTACGATCGTCCCGATTCATAGACTTCCGCCTCACGACTGTGACGGTTGGTGGGAATCCGGTCCAGCCCAAGCTCCTGTTGTTTTCGCCCCATGGGCGTATCGCTGGTCCCTGCGGCGACCAGGCACTCACTCACCGGGTCGAACATGAAGGCGTCGACCTTTTCGGCACTCATCACCTCGGCGATCATCGAGCTGGCCTGGCAAAGCACCTTTCTCGGCTCCGTCTCGTCGATCGCAATCAAACGCTCCAGCGTATAGAGTAACGCGGCGCTCTTCGCCGGCTCGCCGTCGGCATCAGGTCGGGAGAGCTCACGCGCTCCGTGATAGCCAACTGAGACCAGCACGTCTCCCAGTTCCATCTCGACCGCCGTGGCGAGTCGCGCCAAAGACGGCAGCGACGGCATGCCGTATTTGCCATGTTCGAGCAGGGAGATGCGCTCCTGGACCCACCCCAGGCGTTCGGCCAACTGCTCCTGCGTCAGCTCGAGTGTACGCCGACGGGTGCGAATGAAGCTTCCGAGCGCGACGAGATTGGAGGAGTCGCCGTTCCTCGAATGACTGTTGCTTCCTGATACGGATGACATGATGCGTCCCTTCGTGCAAACCACCGTTCCGATAACGGATCGGACCTGTTGCAAGGTGACGCGAGTGCAGATGGCTCGGTACAGGCGCGACGCTTCGGCGTCTACTGAGAACCGAAGCACTCACAGTATGACAGGTATGTGTATATAAGTCACGTTATATCGAATTCCCGTACACGAGGTGTGATCCAAATTATTCGGCCAACTCGGTCACCCTGAGCTGGCACGCATTGCCGTGCAGATTGCCATGATTGAATCGGAGCACCGCGCGCTGGATCGAGACATCATCTCCATTGTCCGCGACGATCGTCGGCGGTGGCGGCCATCC
>DAINCT010000355.1:0-4716 GCA_036732245.1 Chloroflexota bacterium
CGGCGGTGTCCGCGCAGATTGGCACCGTCGTCGAGCTCATGTCTGCGGAGGACGCCGAAGGCTTCCACCGCGATGCGAACGGAAAGTTCCTGATGGGCTACTTGCCGCCTCTCATGTCCCGTAACGATGCGATGGTGGCGAATCTCCTGTTGACTATTCTCGACCGCATGGCGCCTGCGTTTCCGGAAGGGCAACGCGTCATCTCGGTTTTGCGCAACAACCTGGCGTGGAAAGCACGCGTCGTTCCGGCAGGGTAGGCATGGGCTACGTCACGATCGGGACGGCCAAGGGACCCGGCGACCATCCGCATCAATTTCTGTTCATTACGCCGGACGAAGATGGATCGTGCAAAATCGGTGAATTTGTCTTCTACGTGCTTCACGGGGTCGAAGGGCAACGACCGGTGTTGGGCCGAATCGTGCAACGCGCGCCGGTACGTCTCTTTCCCGATTCATTTATGGCGTCTCCCGACGTGTCGCCGGCGGAAATTGCCGCGGCCGTGGGCTACGTCGACGAGGAAGACGAGCTGTTTGAAGTGACCGTGTCCGTGATGGGGCATTTCGATCCTGGACTGAGCGCCTTTGTCAACCCAAGGATTCTGCCGCGCAGCGGGAGTCCGATCTATCTTGCGCCCAGCGAAATGCTAAGCGAGGTCCTGAGTCGGCGTAAGGTCGGGGAGCGTGGCTCGGCGCACGTCGGCTGGCTATTGAGCCGAGACCAGGGCGAAGTGGCTGTGGCGCTGGACGTGAACGAATTCACCAGCACGCATCTCTCCATCATCGCCGGCACCGGCTCGGGCAAGAGCTATCTGGCCGGCGTGACGATCGAAGAATTGATGAAGCCGTACAACAAAGGATGCGTGCTGATTGCAGATCCGCACGGCGAGTATTCCACGCTGGCGGAGATGCAAAACGACGACCGCTTTTGCGAGGGCGACTACCGTCCCAAGGTGCGCATCTTCAAGCCGCAACAGGTGAAGGTACGTATCTCCAATCTGACCCTGGATGATCTCCGGTACCTCCTGCCTTCGCTGGGTGAGCGTATGGAATGGATCCTGACCGAGGCGTTCAACCGGGTGCAGCGCGACGAAGGCAGCGCGGTCGACGGTAAATGGACGCTCAACGACCTGATCAACGCGGTGCGTGACATCGATCGTGAGTACGCCGAACGGAATGTGGATTACAGCAGCAGCGTGCAGGGCTTGCTGTGGCGCATCGAACGTCAGCTCAAGAACTCGCCGAACTTTGACGACAACAAGCATCTCGATCTCACCGAACTCTTCCAGCCTGGCCAGTGCACGGTACTTCAACTCAACGAGATCGATCAGCGCGATCAACAGGTCATCGTCGCCACCCTGTTGCGTCGCCTGCTCAAGGCCCGCATGGATACCGATAAAGGCAACAGCCGCGAAGGGGAGGAGCGGTACATTCCGTACCCGGTCTTCTGCCTGCTGGAGGAAGCGCACCATTTCGCACCGGCCAGTGCCGATGTGGTGAGCACGAACATCCTGAAACAGGTGCTGTCCGAAGGAAGAAAATTCGGTGTCGGAATCGGACTCATCAGCCAGCGGCCCGGCAAGCTCGATCAAGATGTGCTGTCGCAGTGTATGACGCACTTCATCATGCGAATCGTCAATCCGGTCGATCAGGGAAGCATTGCCAGCGCAGTTGAGAGCGTGGGCCGCGATCTATTGGACGAATTACCCGCCCTCTCGAAGGGTCAGGTGGTTATCGCCGGCAGTTCACTCAATACACCCGTGATCTGCCAAACGCGTACCCGGCTAACGCGCCACGGCGGCACCAGCCTGGCGGCGGCTGAGGAGTGGGACAAATACTTCGCTCAGAGGGACGGACGCAAGCGGGATCTGGGGGTGGTCGAACGCCACACGTCCAAACACCAGTTGTTCCGCGCTGAGGACTGATATCCTGCCCAACGGCACACGAGTATTCTGCGCAAACTAAGAGAGGGACCGCACCTGCGCGGTCCCTCTCTGTGTCAACCGTTGAGTCTAGCGCGTGCTGCCCTCAGCCGGGAGCTTCGGAATGATCGGAGCGGGAGCCACATTGCCGTTGCTCTCGGCTCCCGCTGCAAACGTCGCGCCCATGGCGGCGATGTTCTGCAGTTCAGATGGGACGATGAAGAGCTTATTCGCCGATCCTTCCGCGATCTTCGGCAGGTTTTGAATGTACAGGTACTTGAGGATCTCGGGCGTGGCATGCGCCTCGTTGAGCGCATCAAACACCAGGTGAACGGCCTGTGCTTGCGCGGTCTGCACCGTTACCAACGCCTGAGCATCACCCTCTGCCTGCAAAATGAGCGACTGTCGTTTCCCCTCGGCGGTGAGGATGGCCGACTGCTTTTCGCCTTCCGCTTGCAGGATGGAGGACTGCTTCAGCCCTTCGGCTCGTAGGATAGCCGCTCGCTTTTCTCGCTCGGCCTGCATCTGCTTTTCCATAGCCTGCTGCACATCGTGCGGTGGGATGATGTCTTTCAGTTCAACGCGCGTCACGCGCACGCCCCAGCCTTCCGTCACCTCATCCAGCGAGGCGCGCATCTTCGAGTTGATGTCCTCACGACTCGTCAGCGCTCGGTCCAGGGTCAGACCGCCGATGACATTACGGAGCGTGGTGATGGTGAGCTGCTCCATCGCGGCCACCAGATCCACCACGCCGTAGGTTGCGTTTTTGGCGTCGATGATCTGGTAGTAAACCACCGTCGCCACCTGGATGCCCACGTTGTCGGACGTGATCACGGCTTGTGGCGGAAACGGCACGACCTGCTCGCGCAGATCGATCGTGGGTAGGAGTTTGTCGACAAACGGTATGACGAAGACGGGTCCGCTGCCCGCCGTCTTCTGATAGCGGCCCAGCCGCTGTACGATGACTACTCGTGCCTGGGGGACCAACCGGATCGACTTGAAGCCGACCAAGAGGACGAACAGGACCAGAACGCCGAGGACGATTTCTATGCCCGTCATTGTGTTATGCACCTTTCTTACTAGTGAGTTGTGTGTCGTCTTGAAGTGTGAATTGACTATCATCCTCGAGCGTGATAGGAACGACCGGCGAAACGAGTGCCGTCAGGCCGTCTACTACCACGATTTCGGCTGATGCGCCGACCGGGATGAGATCGTCGGGGTCGTACGACCTGGCTGACCAGAACTCGCCGTCTCCGATTCGAACCTGTCCACCCGCTGAATCAACGGTGCGGGTCACGGTCGCTCGTCGCCCGACGATCTGGGACTGCGTGACGCGCCCGGAGGAGTGAGAGAGCGTATCGATGCCGAATGAGCGCACTAGCACCGGTCGGATAAACGCGATGCCTCCGAGCGACATGCCGGCAAACAATGCCACCTGCACGAGCGCGAACGGCAGCACCAGCGAAACAAGGGCTGTGAGTACCGCGGCCAGCGCGACGATGGCCAGAAAGAGCCCGGTCGTCATGACTTCGCCAACCGCGGCGAGCAGTGCTACGACCAGCCAGAGCCACATAGGAAACCTCTCATTTCTAGGGACTTGAGTGGTGCGCCCAGATCCGACGGACGAACCGCCGGCCAACCCGAACGCAGCTTGTTAAGTGATGGTGAATGGATGAAGTTGCGTGAGATGGTTCACCTCTCTATCGGTCCGGGAACGTTACTTCCGGTCCTCATACCATCACAGTACGCCTTTATTGGCACCAAAGCCATCGGCATTTGTGCCCATTTTTCGTATAGGCATAGGTGCCCATCGCGCATTTAGCCCGCAGATGTACTGCGTGGTAGAAGTGCCTGACCCCAGGTCGAAAGGTGAACCGACAACTAATGGCAGGAGTGCTCTGGCTTCTCTGGATCGTTGTGGCGATTCTGACACTCGCGGGTGAGCTACTGACGCTCGGCCTGTTCTTCGGCTCGCTGGCTCTTGCGGCGCTCGTGACCGCGGCGGTCTCGCTCGTGTTGCCGCTCCCGGGACAACTCGCGGTATTCAGCGTCGTCTCGCTCCTCATGACGCTGGCCGTTCGTCCAGTCGCGCTGCACCTCTTGCCGCGCTCATCTGACTCCGGTTATGCGCCGACGCTCGGTCCAGTCGGCAGACGCGCGCTGGCTACTGAACGGATTACCAGCTTGCAGGGGCAGATCAGGCTTGGGAATAGCGAGTTCTGGTCCGCCCGAACAGAGATTCCAGACGCACCAATCGATATCGGGGGCGAGGTCGAGGTGGTTGCCATGAATGGTCTGACTGCCGTGGTTAGGCCAACAAAAATGCCGGATAGGGTCACTGCCGATGCTCGGAGTGGGCCAGACCAGTTCGGGCTCAGCGCGCGTGAGGTCGAAGTGTTGCAACTGCTGGCGCTTGGATTGAGCAATGCCGAAATAGCCGCACGCCTGGTTCTAAGTCAGCGGACCGTTGCCCACCACGTGAGCCATATTCTCGACAAGATGAGCGCGTCCGGGCGCCTTGAAGCTGTTCGGCTTGGTCTCGAATACGGGTTGGTGCGCCTGAACAACGGATCTCACTGATAACACCGTCGCGTCCTGCCACCGCACATGTAGCGTCGAGCCTCGTGCTCAACCGCCTGGAGGTAGGGGGTCGCCTATCGATTGAGTTCGTCCCACAACCTCCGCACCTGCGCCAGCGTCTGCTCCTGGGTTCCGGAATTATCGATCACGGCGGTAACACGTGGATC
The DNA here is from genome assembly GCA_036732245.1 of Chloroflexota bacterium. Classification (GTDB taxonomy): domain Bacteria; phylum Chloroflexota; class UBA5177; order UBA5177; family UBA5177; genus JANWJD01. Next base: position 4,666 of record DAINCT010000355.1, read on the forward strand.
ATCGAACGACGGTTGTGCGGCCAGACGGTTGTCGGCATCCTCCGAACTCAT
>DAINCT010000356.1:0-4716 GCA_036732245.1 Chloroflexota bacterium
CCAACATTTCCCCCAATCACCTCGACCGTCACGGCAACATGGCGGAATATATCGACGCAAAGCGGCACATCGTCTCGCACCAAACGCCAGACGATTTTGCCGTCCTCAACAGCTGCGATCCGGAGCGCGACGCATTCGCCGGCGCCACGCCCGCTCACCTGCGGTGGTTTGGGGAGAGCGCGTCGGAGGGGGCTCGGCTCGTACAAGGCACAATCACGCTCGTCCGGGACGAGATCGAGATCCCCGTCTTGCCGGCAGTCGAGATCCCGTTGCTGGGCAGACACAACGTGGAAAACGTCCTGGCCGCCGTTACCGCCGCGGATATTATCGATATACCCGTGGAGAGCATGGCCTCATCCATTCGAACGTTTCGACCCGCCGCTCATCGTCTCGAGACCGTCGCCCGGATCGATGGCGTTTCGTATGTAGACGATTCAATCGCCACCACTCCGGCCCGCGCGCAGGTGGCCCTCGAGGCAATCGAGACGGAGATCCTGTTGATCGCGGGCGGGCGTGACAAGCGCTTGCCATGGGCCGAATTCGCGCAAGCGGTAGCGGAGCGCGTCCGAGTCCTTCTGCTTATCGGAGAGGCTGCCGATCAGATCGAAGACGCGGTGGTCACTGCCATGGAGAGGTCTAAAGGTACGCTGCGCACCGAAAATATCGGACGGTGCCAGTCGTTGGAGGACGCAGTTGCACAGGCCGGCCGGCTCGCCAAGTCGGGCGAAACCGTGTTGTTGTCTCCTGCCTGCACCAGCTACGACATGTTTTCAAATTATGAAGAGCGCGGACGAGCATTTGCCCGCGCGGCGGGGGGGTTGCATGCAGCGTAGTGTGCGCCGGGCGACTCGCCTTGTCGGCGGGGTAGATCCCTGGCTGATGATGGCCTTTCTCGGATTGATGTGTATCGGCGTGCTGATGGTCTATAGCGCCAGCATTCACGATGCGTATACCTACTACGGCTCCCCGTATTACGTGGTGGAACGGGAAATTATCTGGGCCGCAGTAGGATTCGTCTCACTCGCGCTGGTAGCTCGTGTCCGATACGATCGTTGGCAGAAGGCGGCGTTGCCTCTGTTCGCCGTATCCCTGCTTCTCTTGATCCTGGTCCTCACCCCCCACATTGGGCACGCGGCCAAGGGCGCACGTCGCTGGATCGCCCTCAGCTCGAGCATCAGTGTCGAGCCCAGCGAATTGATGAAGCTCGCCATGGTGATCTACCTGGCAGCGTGGCTCTCCTCCAAGGGCGAGCGGGTACGCGATCTCAAGTCGACGTTTGTTCCGTTCAGTCTGATAGTCGGCCTGATAGCGCTGATGATCGTGAAGCAGCCCGATCTGGGGACGACCATTGTGGTATGTGTAACGGCGTTCTCTATGTTTTACATCGCCGGAGCAGACCCGAAGCACATCCTCATCGCCACGGGTGGCGGGACGATATTCGCCTGGTTGTTCGCAAACAACATGGCTTACCGGAGCGATCGCCTCACCGCGTTTATGAATCCGTGGAAGGACTCGACCGGCAAAGGGTGGCACACGGTTCAGGCGTTGCTTGCGCTTGGCTCGGGCGGCATTTTCGGCCGCGGCTTCGGAAACAGCATTCAAAAGAATTGGTTGCCCGCGCCCCACACCGACAGTATCCTGGCGGTCATCGGCGAAGAGTGGGGACTCTTGGGTACGATGACAATTCTTGCGCTCTTCCTCGTCATTGCGTATCGAGGCACTCGGATCGCATTGACCGCACCCGACAAATTCAGTCGCTTGTTGGCTGCCGGTATCACGAGCTGGATTACATTTCAGGCCCTCTTGAACTATGCCGTGATAACATCGTCCGTGCCTTTTACGGGGGTACCGCTGCCGTTCATCAGCTACGGTGGGACTTCGCTCATCATCAGCATGACGGCTATCGGTATCCTCTTGAGTATTTCGCGGCACGCCTCAGGAGACGCCTTTGCGCGCGAAAGCACTCATCACGGGTGGGGGGACCGGCGGACACGTGTACCCCGCGCTGTCGATCATCCGCTGCCTACAACGCAGGGTAGCCTCCCCTCCGCTGCATCCGGCGAGCAGGCCGCCGTCGGGTCAAGAGCACCTCAACCCTCGCGAGTCCGAAGAGCACGCGCCGGACCGGTGGAATCGAAGGTTCCGTCGGCGAGCGCGCGCTGACGGCAATCTGGTCTACCTGGGAAGTTCGTCAGGCATGGAACGCATACTCGTGCCACCTACCGGCATCCGGTTTTTCCTGATACCTATGGCGCCCCCGACCTCGGTACGTGGCATGTTTCTGTTGGCCGTCGCGACTCTGCGGTCGCTGCTGGTACTCGCGCGGGTGCGACCGCGCGTCACGGTCGCCACGGGGGGTTACGCTTCCACTCCCGCCGCATTGGCCTCGTGGCTCCTGCGCGTTCCGGTCGTACTGTTTCTGCCCGATGTGTATCCCGGTAAAGCAGTGGCGTGGCTCGCGCCACTCTCGCAGAAAATCGCCGTGACCTCAGAGGAAACGGAACGGCATTTTCCACCAGGCAAGGCGAGAGTCACAGGCTATCCACTGCGCGACGCGTTCGTCAAGCCCTCGCGGGAACATGGTAGGCAACGCTTCGCACTTCCGTTTGAGGTCGACGTGGTCTGTGTCTTCGGCGGGAGCCAGGGGGCGCAGCACATCAATGAGGCGCTGGGCCGCAGCCTTCCGGAGCTTCTCAAGCGCTGCCACGTCCTTCATATCTGCGGCGAAGAGCGGTGGAATGAGGCACAGACCGCCGCCGCCGCACTGTCCGGCACGGCAAGGGCTCGTTATCACTTGTTCCCCTACCTGCAGGACGAAGAAATGGCGGACGCGCTCGCGTCCGCCGATCTCGCGGTTTGTCGGGCGGGTGCTTCGGTGTTGGGAGAATTACCCGCGACGGGCACGCCGGCTATCCTGGTACCACTTCCGCAGGCCTCTGTTCACCAGCGTGAGAACGCGGAGTATTTAGCAAATCGCGGAGCTGCAGTCATACTGGACGATCGCTCGGTGGACGGGGAATTGGGTCCGCTCATTGAAAGCCTGCTTTCCGATCGGCCGAGACTCGACGCAATGACAGCCGCGGCGAGCCTTCTGGCCCGTCCATATGCCACCGAGGCAATCATCGATTTGATCGACGAGGTGAGTGCGTGACCGCGTCACTGGAGGGCCATAAGCAGGTTCATTTCGTCGGAATCGGGGGCATCGGAATGAGCGCCCTGGCGAAGATTCTGCTCGCGCGGGGCATGACCGTGTCCGGCAGCGATCAATCCGCCGGTCCACAAACTGAGACTCTGGCGCAACTGGGAGCCCGGATCCACATCGGCCATGGGGCAGAGGCGATCAGGGGCGCTGACCTGGTCATCATCACGCCCGCGGCCGCCAGTGCGCCGGACGTCGCCGCGGCACGAGCAGCGAATATTCCGGTTATCCGCCGAGCGGAATTGCTGGGAGCGATCATGAATCCCGGTCGTGGCATCGCCGTTGCGGGTACGCACGGCAAATCGACCACGAGCGCGCTCATCGCACACATCTTGATCGAAGCAGGCCTTGACCCGACTGTCATCATCGGTGCCATCGCCAACGATATCGGGTCGAATGCCCGTATAGGAGCCGGTCCGCATGTGGTGGTGGAGGCCGACGAATTCGACGCCGCCTTCCTCGAACTCAGTCCGGATATAGCCATCATCACGAGCGCAGAGCCGGAACACCTCGATTTCTTTGGCAGTTCCGAACGTATGTACGAAGCATTTGCACAGTTCGCCGACCAGGTGAAAGACACGCTGATCATCTGTGCCGATGATTCACCGGTAGATTCCGTCACCGAAGGCGCTACCTGCAGCATCGTCACATACGGGACAGCGGCCGGAGACTGGAGAGCCGACCAGATTGATGAAGGCGACGGGAGTACGACCTTCCGGGCGGGACTCGCGGGAGCCGAGCGCATGTATACGATGCGGCTGGCAGGCGAACACAACGTGCGCAATGCGCTGGCAGCGCTCGCCACGGCCCATGAGTTGGGAATTTCGGCAGACAGCGCGGCACAGGCGCTCGCCACTTTTGCGGGGATTCGCCGGCGTTTTGAACGAGTTGGTGAGGCGAACGGTGTGCTGGTCATGGACGATTACGGTCATCATCCCACCGAAATCCGAAAGACCCTGGGCGCCATGCGGCGCCGTTTCGATCGACGCATCCTCGTCATCTTTCAGCCGCACACTTTCAGCCGTACTAAAACTTTCTTGAAACAGTTCGCGTGCGCGTTCGCGGACGCCGACCGCGTCTACGTGCTTGCCGTTTACGGCGCTCGTGAAAGTGAAACGCTGGGAGTATCCGCGGTGGATCTGGCGAGTGCCGTGAGCGAACGCCATGGAAGCGTCGCGTATACCGGTACGCCCGAGGAAACGGTGCGCCGCGTGTTGCGGGAGGTCGAGCCGGGCGATCTCGTAGTGACCATGGGCGCCGGGGACGTCGATCTAGTCGGTCCGCTCATCCTTGACGCAATCCGGGAGAGATCAATATGAGTACGACGACCCGGCGTCGCGCTCAACCCAAGAGCCGCGCCGACACCAGGGACAAGGGCCTGCATCCGGTCATCCCTTCAATCGTGGCATTACTGCTGTGTTTGGCGGCGCTGGCAGCAGCATTTGCGGGCATATTCAAGGTGAAGACGATTCAGGTGGTTGGATCGGGGCTCCCTCAGGCAAGCATTCTCGCGGTGG
>DAINCT010000357.1:0-4714 GCA_036732245.1 Chloroflexota bacterium
TGGGTTTCTGGCCCGGCTGTACACCATCGACCGCAGCTACGTGGCGAAGTACAAGCTGACCGATCTACCGCGGCTGGACCGCATGGTGGCTGACATGGTCGGCGTGGAGATTCCATTCAACAACGCCATCACCGGCTCCGCCTCCTTCACGCACAAGGCGGGGATTCATACCAAGGCGATGCTCAACAACCCGGAGTCGTATGAGATCATCGATCCCGCGGACTTCGGCCTGGAGCGTTCGATTGAGATCGGTCACAAGCTGACGGGTCGCCACGCAGTGGCGCATCGCGCCACCCAGCTCGGACTCCACTTTGGGGAGATCGAGCTGCGCGAGGTGACGGCCGAGATCAAACGGCTGGCCGATCGTGGATCGTTGTCGCCACAAGAGCTCGACGGACTATTACGCAACCGGCTGACGGCCTGAAGGAGGCAGATACATGGGCACCATGACCGAAGAAATTTTTGCTCGGCGCATCGGACGGTCGGTCCAGGCCGGAGAAATAGTCATCGCTCCCGTGGATTACGTGATGAGTCACGACAATACCACGCCACTCGCCATCGAGTCCTTCCGCAAGCTGGAACGACCCCTGTGGGACCGGGAGCGCGTGATCATCGCCTTCGACCATATGGTGCCTGCCCCCACGGTCGCCGCGGCGGAGTTGCATCGCCGCATCCGCGCGTTCATCGAGGAGCAGGGCATAACGACCGTCTTCACCGAAGGCATCTGCCACCAGGTGATGGTGGAACGCGGCTTCATCGTGCCGGGCGGATTGGTGGTCGGGGCGGATTCGCATAGTTGCACGTATGGCGCGCTCGGGTGTTTCGGCACAGGCATGGGGTCGACCGATGTCGCGGTGATCTATGCCACGGGTCGCTCCTGGTTCCGCATACCGGAAACGTTGCGGATCACGCTGCACGGAGAATTGCAGCACGGCGTGTACGCGAAAGACATTTGCCTGGCACTTGCTCGCCGCCTGGATGTGGACGGCGCCACGTCGATGGCGATCGAATACGGCGGCGAGGCGGTGAAGGGCATGGATATCAGCGAGCGAATGACGCTAGCCAACATGTCGATCGAGATGGGCGCGAAGGCTGGGCTGGTCGAGCCCGATGAGACTACGTTTGCCTACCTGGCGGGCCGAGCGCGGGACGAGTACGAGCCGGTCTATCCGGTCAATGCCGAGTACGCCGACACGGTCGAACTCGACGTCACCGATCTCACGCCCCAGGTTGCCTGCCCGAACGAGGTGTCAAATGTGACGTCGGTGGGCGACGTGGAAGGCACACCGCTCGACCAGGTCTTTATTGGGACCTGTACGAACGGACGGGTCGACGACCTGGCGATCGCCGCGCAGGTGCTACAAGGCAAGACGGTGCACGCCGGCACCCGGCTGGTGATCACACCTGCCTCGCGCGACGTCTATCTCGAAGCGTTGCGCCGGGGATATATCACTACCTTGATGGAAGCGGGCGCGCAGATCACCAATGCTGGATGTGGACCGTGCATCGGCCGTCATCAAGTGGTCCTGGCCGGGCACGAGCGAGCCCTCACCACCCAGAACCGCAATTTCAAGGGTCGCATGGGCGATCCCACCTCCGAGCTGTACCTCGGGAGCCCGGCCACTGCCGCCGCTTCTGCGATCGCCGGACACATCACCGATCCGCGCCCGTATCTGGCGCGCTGAGCAAGGAGACAGCAATGGGACGAGCCTGGAAGCTCCACGACCACGTGAATACCGACGAAATCATTCCGGGACGATACAACGTCACGACCGACCGCGCGTCCCTGGCCGAACACTGCCTCTGTGAAGTCCGACCGGATTTCCCCACCGGCGTGCGTCCGGGCGACATCATCGTTGGCGGCAGGAACTTTGGATGTGGGTCATCGCGCGAGCACGCGCCGCTGGCTATTCAGGCGAGTGGTATCGCCGCCATCATCGCGCCCTCATTCGCACGCATCTTCTACCGGAATGCGGTGAATGTGGGGCTGGTGGTGCTCACCTGTCCCGATGCCGACCGCATCTCGGAAGGGGATGATCTGGAGGTCGATCCCCAGGCGGGCACGATCGTCGATCGCACCAACGGTGAGACGTACCGCACGAATCCGCTGCCGCCGTTTGTCGCCCAGATCGCCGAAGCGGGAGGCATCCTGGAGTACGTGCGCCGGTACGGTTGGGAGAGCACGGTATGAACGTCGGCATTCTGTACTCGCGTGTCCGTACCGAGGAAAAGCTGCTGTTCGATGAGTTCCGGCAACGCGGCATCGACTTCGGGCGCATCGACGATCGAGAAGTGATATTCGAGCTGGGCGAGAACGCTTATCAGTACGATGTGGTGCTGGAGCGAGCGATTAACCATTCCCGCGCGCTATATGGACTGAAATTGCTGGGAGATGCGGGCATTACCACCGTCAATACGTATGCCGTGGCGGACACCTGTGGAAACAAGATCCTGACCTCGAGTGCACTCGCACGTGAAGGCGTGCCGTCTCCACGCACCCTCATAGCCTTCACGCCGGAATCGGCGCTACGGGCAATCGAGGACGTCGGTTACCCGGCCGTCCTCAAGCCGGCGGTTGGCTCCTGGGGGCGACTGCTTTCGTTGGTCAGCGATCGCTATGCGGCTGAAGCCATCCTCGAGCACAAAGAAGTGTTGGGCTCATACCATCACTCGATCTTCTACGTGCAGGAGTACGTGCCGAAGCCCGGCCGCGACATCCGCTCGTTCGTGGTGGGCGGCGAATGCATTTGCGCCATCTACCGCTACTCTGACCACTGGATCACGAACACGGCACGCGGGGGCGAGGCGGACAACTGCCCCGTCACGGATGAGATTGCGGACCGATCGATTGCCGCGGCACGGGCCGTGGGCGGAGGTGTAGTGGCGGTCGATTTGCTCGAAAGCGAGCGTGGAATGCTGGTGAACGAGGTGAATTACACCATGGAGTTCCGCAACAGTATCGATACGACCGGGGTGAACATCCCGGCCAAGATCGTGGACTACGTGCTGCAGCAGGGAGAACTAGCCGGGAGAAACGCCGCATGACACCCGACGATGGCGCGGCCGTCGACTTGCTCACCAGCATGCTGCGTACCCCCAGTCTGTGCGGTGACGAAGATGCAGTCGCGGCGCTCCTGATCGAGGCCATGACGGATCTCGGCTTCGACGCGTGCCGGGACGGGGCAGGGAATTTGGTGGGGACGCTGCATCCGGCGCAGAGGTCGGATAACGCCGGCGAGGTGGTAATCCTGGGGCACATGGACACCGTGCCCGGCTCGATCGAAGTCGAGAACTACGATGGAGCGCTCTATGGCCGCGGTGCGGTAGACGCCAAGGGCCCGCTGGCAACCGCGATTGTCGCCGCCGCGCGCGCCGCTCCGCAGGTGCGCCGCGATGTCACCGTGATCGGCGCCGTGCAGGAGGAAGGGCCCTCAGCGGGAGCCCGCTTCCTGACCCAGCGACGCGCGCCCGAGTACCTGGTGATCGCCGAGCCCAGCGGCTGGGATTCGATCGTGCTGGGATACAAAGGAAGCATGCGATTCAGGGTCGAGGTTGCGGTGGCCGGAGGGCATAGCGCCGGACCGCTGCCGAGCGCGCCTGAAATCGCAGTCGGGTTCTGGAACGATCTTGTTGCCTGGTGCTCACACCGCATCGTCGCCGGGGAGCAAAACGCTGCCTTTTTCGCGCTCACACCGTCTCTACTTGCCATGAATTCCTCCCATAACGGGATCGAAGATGTCGCCACGTTGCACATCGGACTCCGTTTGCCGCCGGAGCTGGAGCCGAGCGCGCTGCAACCGGAGATCGAAGCGCTGTTGCCGTATGGAGCCTTCTCCTTCAGTCCGGGCGAACCAGCGGTGCGCTCGGGTAAGGGCAACCCATTGGTGGCGTCGTTCCTGCGCTCGATTCGACTGGAGGATGGTAACCCGCGGTTCAAGCTCAAGACCGGCACCTCGGACATGAACGTGGTTGGCCCGGTATGGAACTGCCCCACGGTAGCGTACGGTCCGGGCGACTCCAGCCTGGATCACACACCCGAGGAACACGTGAAGGTCGACGAGTATCTGCGGGGGATTCGCGTGTTGACCCGCGTGCTGGAGGAGCTGTAGCCATGCGTCCGCTCGTCATCAAGCTGGGAGGAAGTGCGGGTATCGATCTCGACCGTTTTCTGGCGTCGCTGGCACGGCTCGACCGGCCATACGTGCTGGTGCACGGCGCCAACGTGGAATTGGACTCGCTGATGCGGCGAGTCGGCCTCGAGCCGCGGCTCTTGACCTCTTCCTCTGGACAGGTGAGCCGGTACACCGATGAACAGACTATGGATCTCTTCTTGATGGCCTATTGCGGCAAGGTGAACAAGCGCATCGTGGAAATTCTGCAGCGGCACGGCGCCAATGCCGTCGGGCTTTCCGCCCTGGACGGCGGCATGGTCCTGGGCAGGCGGAAGGCGCGGATTCGGATCGTCGAGGACGGTAAACCAAAGGTGCTGGACGGCGATTATGCCGGCAGCATCGAGTCGGTGGACGTTCGGCTGTTGTGCCTGCTGCTGGAGAACAGCTATGTCCCGGTGCTGACGCCGCCGGCGCTGAGCCACGACGGGGTGGCGATCAATGTGGATGGCGATAAGCTGGCGATGGAGTTGGCGATCGCACTCGGGGCCGACCGATTGCTTGTGTTCTCCAACACGGCCGGATTACTGGAGCGTCTCGACGAT
>DAINCT010000358.1:0-4713 GCA_036732245.1 Chloroflexota bacterium
TCAAAGCTTCTGCCTCCTGATTGGAACTGCGACCATTGTTCCTTACTGAGCCGGCGCCGGTGCGTCCCTTACCCCCTAGAGGCATCCCTTAGCGGGCGCTAGCGACGAGGGTCTCCACCTTGCGGGCTACATCCGTCGGGTCCGGAAGCGCGAGCGTTTCCGTTCGTAGAGCTTTAACGCGGTCGCGCATCTTCGCGTCATCCCGCAGAGCCGCTACTCGCTCCCTGATCACGGTCGAATCCGCAGTCTGTGAGTCGAGCACACATCCCACGCCGAGGTGCTGGACACGATCAGCGGTGAAAGGCTGGTCAGCTCCCATTGGAAAGAGGATCTGGGGGGCCCCACCCAGAACGGATCGCATGAAGAGCCCGCTACCCCCGTGATGCAGAACGAGGCTGGCACGTGGGACGAGCGCTTCAAGGTCGACGTACTGCTCCACACGCACGTGCGATGGTTGGGGCCCGAATCGGGCGGGATCGAGATCGCGTCCAACTGCCACTACGCACGGAGCATCCACTTCGGCCAGTGCGCCGAGAATCCGATGAAATAGATCGCCAGATTCGGTATTGAACTCGGTTCCGAGGGTTGCCACGATCGACCCGTTCGGGTCGGGCTTGAGCCCGCGATCAGGCCGCATCCATGCTGCGTTGGCTGGGGCAGGAAAGTCTGGAGCTCTCATGGTCCGTGTGAACGGAACAACAAAGAGGTCACCCTGGTACCTAATGGGCTCTGACAGTCCAAGTTCCAGGCGCAATCGCTCGAGCGCATCACCGATGCGATCCGCGCGCACTAGTGATCCCGATGCGATCACAGATACAACAACGACCGGAATGCCCGCGCGTGCACCTACTGCCATCGCCCCGAAGTCCAGCTCATCGCACACAATCAAATCCGTGCTCGAAAGCACCGCCTCGATCGCTTCCGCCGACTGGCGCGCAGCATCGCCTGCGAAGTATTCAGCCACAACAGCCACCTCCGCGTCTCGATCCACAGGTAGCAAAGGGGATATCTCATCGCTGATACGGGCTCGACTGTCCGGCCGAGTTTCCATCCGACGAAACATCCCCTCAGGAGCCGACCGAGCTCCAGAAGCTCGGCCGACCAGGGTGAGGTCGTGGCCCGCATCGACGAGTGCCCGAAGCAGAGGAAACTGAGGAACGAGATGACCGGCGCCACCAACAAAGGAGCAAAGTATTTGCACGTTCCCAAGATTAACACCGCGGCCGCGCGTACTTCCCAGTTTCAGCGTGGTGGAGACTCGCACGTCTGGTCGCTAAGCCCTAACCGTGTTCGTAAGACGGTCCGTTGGGGGGAACGTCAACCGGACGTGCAGTAGTGCTCGAGACTCATAGTGCCCATAGCAATGATCTTTGCCCCTATTTGGCGTGCTCGATCAGGCCCGAATGTGCCGTCAGTGGCTCCTAGTCAGCCAGGACCCTTCTCGGCGCAGGCTTATACGGGCAGGTGGAAGCCGCCGTTGGAGTGCAGCAGTTGACCATTGATCCAGCCGCCGCGCTCGGAGAGGAGGAAGGACACCAGGTTCGCAGCGTCCTGTTGTGTGCCAGGCCGACCAAGCGCGGTCTCGCTGCTCAGGGCCTCCGCGAGTTCCGGACTGATCCAGCCGGTGTTGACCGGGCCTGGGTTGACCAAGTTCGCGGTGATACCGAGGTGGCCAAGTTCGCCTGCGGCTGCGATCACAATTCGATCAAGTGCGCCCTTGCTTGCACCGTATGGGAGGTTGTGTGTTGTGTGGTCGCTCGTCAGCGCCACGATTCGCCCCAGCCCAGGCGCGGAGGAGTACTGCTGCGCGAACGCTTTAATCAATAGCCAGTTGGCGCGGGTGTTGATTGCGAAATGACGGTCAAAGCTCTCGACGGACGTGTCGTGGATGCTGCTGTCTACGGACTGGGCGTGGCTGGCAACCAGTGCCTGGACGGGGCCTAACTCGTCGGTGACCGCCTGCACCAACGTCTCGGGAGCCAACGGGTCTGCCAGATCGGTGTCGGAGGTAAAGGTCTTAGCCCCAAGTTCGTGCAGCTCGAGGGTGAATTCATCCACGAATCCCCGTTCCGGGCGGTGGTTCGCGAAGGCGATGTCCCACCCGTCCGCGGCAAGCTGGCGGGCGATCTCTGTACCGATGGAGATCCGTCGGCCGACGCCAGTAATCAAGACAATGGGACGTTCCTCGGTCATTCGTTGATCTTATGACATCTCTCCTCCTCGCCTGGCACGCCCGGAAAGGGGCATCACAGTGGGCATCTGTCAGCGGCATCGGTGAGGGCTGTTGACGCCAACCGGATTTGACGCACGGCATCTTGCAGAAGCCTCCGTCCGAGATTGAAGCCGCGCGATTGTCCATACCCGGCCGTGGTGGAGCTTGCCAGGGCGGTAAGGAAACACCTCCATAATTGTCGCTATGGACTATGCGCGAGTACCTCGGGTCGAGGTCGTCTTCGAAACCGATCGACTGCTGCTGCGGCCATGGCGCCTGTCTGACGCCGCCGTCCAGCGCGAGCTGTGGACCGAGCGCGATCCTCGCGTCCCTCCGCATCGTCGCATCAGTCCCGATGGGCGCCCCACCCTGGAAGATATCGAGGACCGGATCCGTCATGACGACCGACACCCCTTCCCGGGGTTGCTGGCCGCAGAGCAAAAGAGTTCGGGGCAGGTCATCGGCTACTGCGGCCTGATTCCCAACGGGCACGGACGGGCTGGAGAGCCAGAACTCGCGTTCGAGTTCCTCCGCAAAGTCTGGCGTCAGGGGTTTGCGACCGAGGCCTCGTGGACCGTCCTCCAGGGGGCGCATGCGTCGGGCTATCCACGCCTGTGGGCTACAGTCCGTGACTGGAACACCGCTTCACGCCGCGTGCTGGCCAAACTCGGATTTGTCGAAACCGGGCAAGTAGAACCAGACGAAGTCCATGGCGATTCTCTCTTCACTACGAAAACACTGTGACCACAATCCCACCGAAACGGCGCACGCAGCGGGATCCATAAGAGGAACGCCCTGCGGGACAGAACTGCACTATTGGGTGCGTGCGATGTAGAAGTGCGTGACTGTTAACTTCATCTATGTCGCTGGCGGGGCGGCCTGAGCTCTACGAATCGTGGTTGCAGAAGAGGGACGATCGATATCGGATGCTTAGATGACCAGCGCTACTTTTCCGCTAACGAGTCACCAAGCCCCGAACGCTTCCAGATAACGTTCGTCTCCTATCAGCTAGTGGAGCTGATCCATCTCGGGCGTCGAGAGATGGAGTACCTGGTAGGCGATCGCGTTTGGAGTATTCTCGGGGCGCGATGTGCTGAGGCGGAAGACAACGCCCTGCCATGTTGCTGGGTCGATCCCCCAAGCCACGCTGTGGGTATCTTCATTCTTGGCGAACGACTGGGCGAGCTCTTGGAGCAGGGCGGCCTCGTTCTGGGGGTCACCTGTCAGCGCAGGGGCCAGTAGTGTCTTCGTGGCGAAGGCAGGAGTTTGTTCGTAGCGCGGACCGCGGTGGAAGTGCCCTCCGATCCACGTCTGCACCGGGGGTCGCCCGAAGTCACTGACGATGCCGCTGAATCCCTGCCCTTCCCAGTGGAATGCTGCGAGGGCTTCAGGATCGGTCCAGAGGTAGAACGGAGCGTAGGCGTTCGCCGTGGCACCGTCGGCAGTCTCGTGAATGAGATAGGCCTTGAGGCCGATCCCTGGACGATTATCCAAAGTCCGGGCGCGACTGGCCACTCGGTGGCGAATGATGTCCATGTCGTAGTCTGCAGGCAGTGCGATTTCGTATTGGGCGGCAATCATGGTCGTGGTTCCTCCGTGAGTAGTGGATTTGGCGGGTATGTGCCCGGGGTGAGGGACTCGGCGAGGATTGCTTCTAGCCCGTCCTGGTGTTCTTGAATGGATAGTTGACGAAGCATCGTGTCGGGCGCCGAGCCATGCCAGTGCTCCTCGTCGGGCTCGATCCAGACGGTATCGCCGGTTCGGATAGGTATGGCTGGGTTGCCTCGCGTCTGGAGCCATCCTGCTCCGGCCGTGACGATGACGAGCTGCCCGCAGGGGTGTGAATGCCAGATCGTGTGTGAGTTCGGGGCAAAGGTGATGTCTTCGACGACCAAGCGGGACGGGTGCCCGGGGCGGGCGACAGCCTGGACCCATGCTGAGCCGGTCACCACCGAATCCGGACCTGGTAGCGAGGGCTCGGGCCAACCTCGGACGTTCATCATTGCCCCGTTGCGGACGTGCGGATGAGCTCGAGCGCGCCGTCGATTGCGAGTTCGAACGCTGCGGGGTCCTGAGCGGCGCGAGCGAGCACGTAACCGCCCTGGAGCGTTGCCGCGATCATGGCGGCAATCCGGGTGGCGTTCAATTGTGTGGAGAATTCGCCATCTCGCTGGCCTTGCTCAATGACCTCTGTGAGGCGAGTCTGGAGCCAAGCAAACATCTCGGATACGAGGGGGTGCAGGGTTTCGGATGAAGCGACCTCGGCATCTTGGGCGAGCTTGCCGAATCTGCACCCTCGAAGGACGTCGCGCTCTCGGTGGAGGTAGCGAGCGATCTTATCGACGGCCGACCCTGGTGCTGTGAGGTCTTCTTCCACGGCGGAACGCATTTCTTCCGCGTTTCTCTGCATGGCCGCGTGCGCGAGGTCTTCCTTGCCGTGGAAGTGGTGGTACATGCTGCCTTGCCCGACATCCGCCGCGTCAAGGATCGCGCGCGGACTT
>DAINCT010000359.1:0-4712 GCA_036732245.1 Chloroflexota bacterium
TTAGGCCAGCAACTGCGCGGAACGTGGCGGCGGGCTTCCACGGCACGGTGATCGGCCGGCTTACGGACAGTGCACTGGGGCTCGATCCACCTGACAGGAGGCGCTCTGGTTGGTGTCACGGATCAGGCCGTGCCTCAAAACGATCAAAGAAGCGGTCATGACTGTTGCGGTTCACCTTCGTCGCCCTTGGATTTCCGTGCGTACTGCTTCCAGCTGTCGGGAATGAGTTTCTCTCCGCCGTGCCAGTCGTACCGAACGTGGCTGGTGAACCATTCGTCCGCATACCGTGCGTGGTCGATGACGATAATTTGCATCGCACCGGCGTGGGCCTCAGCGAACTCCGCGACCACTTTGAACATGGCTCGCACTCGCTCGCCTTCACGGTCGGCGTTTCCATCGGCCGATGCCGACAGATCACCTTGGAAGTGGGCTTGGCTGGGTTGATCGAGCATCAGGAAGCGCGGCACCGGCCGGTTCTGATTCATGAAGTACCGGTGCAGGGCAAGGTGTGCTGCAATGTGGTAGCCGACCCAGTTCGCACCACTGCCGAAGCCGGTCAGCTCGACGGGTCCGAACTCCTCATCGACGACAATTGTGAGCGCGTTGATGTCCAGCCGGACCGGCCGGTCGGCGCTCTCCGCTTCGAATTTGCGGCTGTACTCACCGAGGTATGTGCCGATAACGTTCAGGCGTGACGTCGTCTGCTCGCGCACCTCGTCGCTGCTAAGTTCCGCGTCGAGACGTTGGACACGCAGTTCCGCCGCGCGTTGCTCGGCGCGGAGCCGGGCGAGTCCCTCCTGGTCGGAGGACTCTGCGCTGCGGAGGATGGCGTCGATGCGGCCACGCACGAACGACTGCTGGGCGGTGATGTCGCTCGGTCCGGCCTCACCGACAGAGCGTGCTGCCGCATCGAGGGCCCTGCTGGCGGTGGCGAGAGCGTCTCGGATCTCTAGGATGCGGGCGCTGATTCTCGTCACTGCCTGGGCGCGGCGAGGTTGCACCTGCTGCACCTCGGCGAGACTGATTCGGAGCTCGCCGAGCCGCTCCTGCAACTGCGTGACCGTGGCATCGCGTTCTGGAAGCTCCTGCGTGCACAGCGGGCACGTCTGCGCGTCCCCGTCGTGATCCGGGAGCAGGCCGATGCTTTCAAGCCTCCCGACCTGGGCTTGAAGTGACCCCGAGTATTCGGTTTCGCCGCCACGCTGGTCGAGAACGAGGTCACGGGTGGCGATGGCATGATTCAATTCGCTGCGTAGACGTGCAAGGTCCGCTTCCAGACGCCGTCGGTCGTCCTGCGCACGAACATCCGCCTCGGGATCGGCCGGTTGCGGCGTCGGGGACTGTCCTGCGTACAGGATGGACAGCGCTGCAGCCCGGTAATCCCCCGCAACGATGAGCCCGTCTGTCGGAAGGAGGCCAACCGCGCGTGCCTCGCCAAGAAGGTCCCGGAACACGTTGTCGTGTTCGTTCGCAGCGGTCTCGGCACGGTCAAGGGCCGCGTCGGCGCGGCGGAGGGTCCGTTTGGCGGCACGGAGCGCTTCACGTTTTCGTGCCTGGTCCCCGTCTACGGCGCCGAGGAAGAACGGGAAGGTGTCACGAAGGGCAAGTTTTATGCCATCTTCTGCTTGCCGGTGGAACAGCGTCGACTTTGTGCCAATCTCTTCCTGTTCCTGCAGGCAGAACAGTGCTGCGGTGCCGAGACTGACGGTGCGAGGGCCGGCGCCGAAGTCGTTGGCTTCCAGCATCACATTGTCGAGCCCGATGCGGGCACCTATCTGCACCCTGAGCGCTTCGGAGTCCACATTTTCGCGGAGTTCATCGAACGCCGGCATCTCCAAGTCCGAGCCACCGAACTGAAGCATTGCGCGCGAGTTGCTTTTCGTTCGCGATGATCTCCTACCCGCGACGACACGGCTGCCGTCGTTGAACTGCCACATCACCGCGTACCAGGCGATGCTGCTGAACATAGCCGTTCGCGGAACGGTCGCCTCGTCTCTGCCGAGGCAATAATCGACGATGGTCAGCAGGGCGCTCTTGCCGGTGCTCGACTGACCGGTGATGATGTTCAGTTCACCCGGCCGGAAGTCTACATCGCGGATGTCGCCGACGTGGTTGTAGATCCTGATCTTCAGAAGTTGCACTACGGACTGACTCCAAGTTGAGTAAAAACATTTGCGGTGGACCCGGACCGGGCGAACCATCCGCCTGTCAACGCCGAAGCTACAGCTATGCTTCGCAGTTCCGTATTGGAAGCGACCTTCGTGTGATCGGCAATTGTAGCGTGCAGACCGCCGTCGCCTTCGAGGCTCAGCAGCCCGGTCCGGAGCCCGAAACGGAGCCCTTCACGCACATACGGAGCGAAAGCTCTCGCTCGAGCAGGGAAACCCGCAAGCACGTCGGCGTTGTTGTTGACCCAGGTAGGGAAATGAGTCGCAATTGACCTGGGCAAGCGGGCCCTTGTCGGAGCATGCAACGTCAGCGGTGCCACGAGAAACGCCAGCGGCCACGGCAGAACCGTTTTAGCCTCCCGTTCATAGCGTGCCGTGCACCATGCCACACAGACAGCGCTGATAGCAGGGTTCAGGATGTCCGATGCAGGTTGCGAGCGATGCGGCCACGCCACGATGCCGCCGTTCATTCCTGCACTCCTGGCAGGACACCGGCGAGGAGTTGTTGGAAGTCCGGATGCCACCCGTATTCACCGTGGTTAGCGATGCTGTGGCGGGTGCCTCGCGCGTGAAACGGAACGTCGAACTCCGAGCGGATCGTCACCTGGGCGGAATCGCTGAGCGTGCGAAACAGCTCACGTCCACGGATCGCTCGCGCATGCGAGTCTATAACCCCGTCGCTTTCCAGATCTTCAACCATCTCGTCGAAGCGGCGGGACCATTCGTCTTTCAACGCCGACTCGTACCGCTCAAGCTCGTCGTCGAACAGGTCGCCATTCTGCACCCATTTTGTCGTGTGGGCGTACGCACGCAAGTAGTCCACGACCGCGTTACGGAGCGTGCCGGATCCGGCCTTCACCAGCCGGAGCTGGTCAACAAAGTGCTCGTCGTGACCGGCTGCAACCTTCTCGTCGTCGAAGTTGAGGGCGAAATCCACGACGAGCGAGTCGACACGAAAATCGTCCCGAATAAACTGCATCCGCTCGTACAGCTCTGCCGCCGAAACCGATCCACCTCCGACGAGGGTGCGATTCTGTCTAAGGATCAACACCGCACGGCTGTCCCACCAGCCCCAAAGCCGTGCACGGTACTCAGCAACATGCTTTGCTGGAACGAACGGTGCCAATTCGGCATCCAAGAGGACGTCGAGTTCCGCGATGGACGCCTGCTCACCAAGCACCCGCATGCGGGTGAGCAATGATGCCCGAACGGACGAAGCCGCTTGCGACCACGCCTTCCGTCCCTGCTCTGTTGCGACGGAGCCAGTCACCGAGGCTGCATCGAGGAGGGTCAGCGCTTCTGCGACGTTCCTTTCGGCGTCATCGATGCCGAGCAGCGACGCCGCGCTGCCGGCTTGCACCGGGGATGTGGTCACCAATGTCAGCATCGGACCGTCCGAGGCGGCGAGTGAAGGGGTTTCAAGCCATACCCGAATTGTCTTCCAGAGGTCGACGCTCTTGTCGGTCAACGAAGTCTGCGACACATGCTGCTTCAGTTGGATTGCGCTAAGCGGGCGTCCCGCCGCGTCAGTCAACGCGACGTCGTCGAAGACTTCCAATGTCATCCGCATGGACTGATCCGACGCCCTGCGCGACGATATGAGTAGCTCGTACATCGCCCACCGCACTTGATGAAGGAAACCCAGCGCGGACGAGGACGCGTCGAATCCGGCCATCGGTTCCCCCTCAACCCAGCATTCCTGACAAGTAAGTTATTTACTCATTGTGCTTGCATGTGCAGTGACCGCCAAGTTAGTGAGGTCGGAACCTAGGTACATTGCGGAGTTCACCGGTCCTCGCCCGCAATCCTCGTCTGAGTGAACTGCAAAAGCCGCGATCCTTTGCCGAAATTCACAGGGAAGGCGCGGCTTCGAAGGCAGTAACGAGATGGTTGTGCCGTCTTGATAAAGGATTCTTTGATGCAACGGGTCCTGTGGGTATTTCGGCTTGCCGGGTGACGTCAACGGAGCGGGACCGCGGCGAAGCGAAGAACCATAGCCAAGAGCCATTACAGTCTCACCATGGATCCGGAATTCTGGGTAGCTGTTGCAGCGGTTCTCCTGTCGGCTGTTGCTCTGGTCCGTGGGGAGCTACAACAGCGGCGCCGAGTCTCGCAGGACGCCCAGTATCGTGCCGTCGAAAAGGTGGTAGAGGCGCTGCGGCCCGTTCATATCCTGCTCGAACACGCAGATGTGCTAGTTCCGTCCCCTTCTGAGATCGGTGACGTTATGCGTGATTTTGAACGGGAATGCCAACGTTGGGAGCCCACACTGCCCACGGGTGCCAGGCACCTGCGTATTAGTGTCCGTCAGGCTCTTGCGAACTGTTTCGGCTCCCCGGCGGCAATTGCTGTAGATCCCGCAGCCGAAAGCCGACCCATGCGTACCTTTGACAGGTACTGGTGGGACCTAGCCTGTACCTACATAGAACATGCCCACCACCGTTTGGGCGCATGGCAAGTTCAAGAACGGCGGCAACCTTTAAAGATTGTGCATTTCGCCCTATGGCGCAATGAGGAAGATGTGAGGTGTGTCAAGGATGTGAG
>DAINCT010000360.1:0-4687 GCA_036732245.1 Chloroflexota bacterium
CTGGCACACCCGCGTCGGGTCGCTGCGGTACTCCTCATCACCACGGCTCCCCCGAGCGGACCCAGTCACCGCCTCCCGATCCGCATCAGCCAGGCAAGCCACCGTGGTCGACGTGCAACAGAAGCGTTCGGCGACTTCCCGTCCTCGTGGTAAAACTGCTCCTTTCGAATCCGATCTGTCGCTCGGCCGGCGGCGATCTGGTCGGCAGACATCTGAGCAGACCACTCGACGCGGTTGCGCCGGATCCAATAGTGAGATTGGCACCGCAGACTCCAATTGCCGATTGAGGGTTTGAGCGACACCGTTCGACCGTCGAATGCCAATTGCCAGTCCGTCGGACTCAACGTCGTCACGACCTCCTCTCCGCATCCGCAGCAGCAGAGATGCGCAGCAGTGGCGTAGGTCATCGATACATAGAGCACACCCTCAGTCAGTTTGTCCGGGACGTAATCGACGAACCGTGGTTCGAGCGCATGCAGGCGTGGCATCAGAAATCTTCATTGATGAGGCAATTGCCGTTCGTTTGGTATGCCGTGAACTGTTCGTGCTCTAGGTCAAGATAAAACCCGAAGAGCTTCTTCCATCTGATCACCGCCAGAGCTGCATTAAGGGCATTGAGATCCGCGATCTGGATGTTCCGCCCGTACTCATTAGCGGCGTCGACGTTCTCGATAGGGATCCTGCGTCGGGCGCGAGATCGCTGAGCGGGAAGACTAGTGACCACGCGGAGCTGGCCGGCGATTGCCGAGTCGACCTCGTAAAGACCCATACCGACGTCTACGAAGGGTGTGGGACTCATGTCCAGCGCATCGATAGCGGCGGCCTTTCCCGGCCCAGCATCCATGGCTAGGAAGGCGAACTCCACGCCAGCCAGTTCTGACACCGTTGATCCGTCGATAAAGTATGGGTGGCTAACGATGCCGCGATGCATCTGACCGTAGACGGAGGCGAAGTAGTCGACTTTGTACGGGGACTTCTTGAGTTGCTCGAGCGAAATGGCTCCTGGCGCTCGGAACGCGTTGTGCTGCAAAAGCTTGTCGCCATCGAACAGGTCGATCTGTCGGACTGGGGTTTTCGCAACCAAGTCGAGGATGTATGAGCCGGTACCGCCCAGGCCAACTATGGCGATGCGGCCCAGCTCCAGCCTGGAATTGACGGCGGCGATTCCCGCACGACTAGAAGCGGTATCGACGTAGACGAACGGCGATTCTGTATCCCCTGTGGGAAGTACCGTAAACGGCGTAGACGTCACCGAAGGATCTACTGCCATCGCCTCATGCGAGAGGATGCGCACGTAGGCGGTCATCTTCTCGTAGTAGTCCGCGTAACCTGACGGGGGCTTCGACGAGAAGACGTGGTCGATGACCACGCCCGAGCCAAGTTCCTGCCTTCCGCTGCTATTGATTACCTTCGCGAGGGGGACGCCATGCCGGTCGCAGGGTGTCTCGCCGGCGAAGAACACCACATGATCGCCGGGGCGAGTTGTTATGTCACCCGCCATCTCGAGCCGAGAGACGATTGTGCCGTACGCAATCCTCTCGGCTGAGGCCACGTACGGCACCTGACGGACGAGCAGGTGTCCCGCGATGACGGCGATGTCATAGCCCTTATCGCGGAGGCGGATCAGATCCGGACTACGACTTATCGGTTCGGACGACATCGAAGATCATGCCATTGACAATGGCTACTGTCTGTCCGGCGAGGAGCGAGCCTTCCTTTTTCGGGTCACCCTTGCGAAAGGTGACGGTAAACATCACGTTTGGGCCGCCGCCGCCTGGAAACGCTATCTCGGTAACCTGCTCGAAATTGAGTTGAGTGGCGTCCACCCGCCTGGGCCGCCCGTTGACGATGATCTCTGTCTGCGTCGCGTTCTCCATGTTGACCTCCATGTCCGGTTGTTTGCTGGACGCTCTACCAGTAGTTGGAGCTCCGTGACAGGCTCAGCCTCACTACTGCTCCCAGCGGGCTACGTTCTACGCGATGGATGGAACTCGATCATGATCGGAGGGCCTCACGCTCGGCGGGCAGGGCTGGTGGCACCGTCGCCGTGCGCGGGCGTGGGAAGGTATCGTGCGGCACCCGGTCGAGGTTTCCGCCGGAGGACAGGCCATGATCCGACCCTCACCGTCGTGCACCTCCATCCGCCACCGCCCGAACCCCTGTTCGGACCAAGCCAGCCCGGCGGCGGCAAATGCAGTCACCGAACGGGACTCCGGCCTTGAATGGTGGGCCGAGAGACCGATGTCACGCCGACCGTATTGGATTAGGAGTTATGGAACCTGCGGATCAGGCCAAAGCGGGGACAGTCGCCAGGCGCGGTCGACGCTGGCAGGGATGAGCGGTATTGAGCGAAGGTTCCATCGCGTTGCTTATGATGTCGTCGGTGCCACAGGAGAACAAGTACCCGCGCCGCCGTTTCGAGTACCCGCTGCTGGGCGGCCCGAAAGCCGTGCCCATGAAAGGAGGCGCCGAAGTGGAGTTCGATCCGCAGACGAGGCGCGATCTCCTCGAATTGCTGAAGGGCATCGAGCAGGCCCAGGCGCAGGTCCTCTCACCGAACCGCCGCCAACTGCTGCGCTAGACGGACTCAGCCGGTGAAGTTCGCCGACTGGACCGGCCAGCCTGGCGAACCTGGCACTGTCGTGGATCTTCGCGTCCCTGGTGCCATGGGGGCCCTTGTTGGTCGTTACGCGTCATCGAGACCTTATGTTCTGCAGACGGTTCTCGCCCACGCTTTCGGAATTGGGGCACAGAGCGTGGCAATCGAGCACCGCTACATTGACCGTGACTACCGCAACGAGCACAGCCGCTTTTACTCGGGGACCTTCAGGCGATATCCCTCAGTTACGCACCGCCTCCACTTCTTCGCGGCGCCTCCACCAGCGGAAATCGAGGATCCGGCAAACCCGGCGGTGCTCCCAATATCGCAATACCTCGGCTATTCAGTGGTACGGCCGGTACCCGGTGCGCCTGTTGGCCGAACTTTCTTAGATGCCGGCAGGAATTTGAAGCCGAATATTGGTTGTTCTTCAGACGACCGTGTGAATTTATATGGCCGGTACATGACCGTGTCGGGGGCGCCGTTTATTGCGCAGGATGCGCAGCTGACTGTCTGCGCACACGCAAGCGTCTGGATTACTGCCTACCACCACCACAATAGGTTCGGCTCGCGGCGAGCCTTGCCTGGCGAAGTCGCGGACGCGGCCTCGTCCGCGTTAGGCCCTGGCCGCCCAACACCATCACCGGGCCTGAATGTTCTTCAGATCTCAGCGGCCTCGCGGAACCTCGGTCTGCCTAGCGTGGCATACCACCTTGGGCGTCTCCCGAAAGGTGAGGACGTGTTTTCCCTGGCCTGCCGGTACCTCAACTCCAGCACGCCGGTCATCATTTGTGCGAGCGGGCACACGTTCACGCTGGTCGGCTATCAGCAGTACATCGGCGTGGATGGCTCGAAGAGGATTCGATTCATCCGACAAGACGATGAGGTCGGTCCCTACCAACTTGTCGATGACCCCAACCTTGATGACTACTCCCCGTGGGAGTACGTAATCGTGCCCCTCCCCAGCAAGGTCTACGTTTCTGGTGAGAGTGCCGAACCGGTGGGCAGCGCCCGTCTGCGGATGACACTGACCGCCCTCGCTAGGCCAAATGATCGAACGCTACTCGACGCAATGGATCGCAGGTCGCTGCGTGTCAGAACAAGCTTGATTCGTAGCAATGACTTCAAGGCCGGCTTGTTGGACCGTGGATTGGATGACACAACCAGTGAGATGTACCGGCGAATTCCAATGCCGCAGTGGATTTGGGTCGTCGAGGCGACTCTCGCGGCGGAGCGGGACCGTGATGAACCCTGCGTAGTTGCTGAGGCGGTGATCGACGCAACCGACCACCTCCGTGACCTGCGTGTGCTCGCTTGGCGCGTACCCGGAAGGCTATACCGCTGGTTGCCAGATGAAGACGAGTATCTCACCTACGGGGACTTGGCCGAGAACCAGACCCTGACCTGTCTAGCCGCAGTGAATCAGAAGGTGGTCGCGTGATGGCATCACTGTTTGGTCAGGGCAATACAGACGATGTGGACAGTCTGATCGAGCCTTTGCGCGAGGGTTCTGAACAGGCGGGCGCCTTCTTGGTCAGCCATCTCGCACCAATGCTGCTCGGATACGCGAGCCTGCTCGCGGCGGACCTATCCGAAACTGACAGGGAGTTACTGTGTGAGCGGGCCGTGGAGCGTGCCGTTGAACGCATCGACAGATACTCGGCGGACAAGGGCACATTTCCCGGCTGGGTGAGAGGCATACTTCGAAACGAGGTGAAAGACTGGAGGCGCCGGATGCCGCAGTCTGTCGAGTTTGATGAAGCGAAGCAGCTGCCGGTGGCGGCCCAGGATGAGTCTCTACTCAATCGCGATGCCAGTGGAGACGCAGCCGAGACTCTTGACCAACTTCTGGACCCCCTGTCGCCGACAGACGCCTTGATTATTCGGCTCCACGATATTGAAGAACTCTCTTTTAAGGCCATTGCTGATCAGTTAGATGTGCGAGAGGACGCATGCCGGCAGCGTCATCATCGCGGCGCATCATGAACAGGATGTGCGTAAACTCAAAGGGGTATTGAAAAAACTTCCGATCACGAATATCGCTTTCCTGGTGGGCTGCATCGGGGGCGCCGGATTGCTGCCTTATCT
>DAINCT010000361.1:0-4676 GCA_036732245.1 Chloroflexota bacterium
GCGGAAACTGCTTCTCGGTCACGCGTACCGCGTTTGCCTGGAACGCGAGGCGCACACTCCGCTCGCCAAAGGCGCCGAAGAGCTTCTTCAAGATCTCGTCGAACCCGGGGACCGCCCTCATAGCGGTGAGTGCGGCGCGGTCCGCCGGATGTTCCCACGCCCGCGAATCAATCTCGTCGAGGCGACGGCGGAGCGGGACGAGGGCGTTATCAGTCATTGCGGCGTCTCACTTCGTCCTAAAGCGGCTTACGGGCTGTTTGTAGGCCCTCACCGCGTCACGAACGATGTCTGAGTATGAAGCACCGGTTTCTTTCGCCATGCGGCGGATGAGAGCAGCTTCCTCAGCGGGAAATCGAACTGTAATCGTCGTCGCCAGTCCGTGGGGTCGGGCTTCAGCCGGTAGCTCGAGCACGAGCTCGCCTTCATCCGCGCGATCGTGGTGGGCGTCGTAATATGCCGCCCAGTCCTGGTCACTGGCGCCGTCGCTTGGACGCACAGGCTTACGCTCCATCGTGTTCTCCCCGCAGCGGCCGCCTTGCCCGATACAGAGTCTCGCTAGTCAGTGGTCCAGCCGGTAATTGCCCTGAGCTCTCGTGTGTCGGCAAGCGTCTTTACGACGATGGTAAGCCGCCGCCCGCCATACGTCGTCCCGATCATATAGTAATCTCCGGCACGGTCGCTCTTGTTCCGTCGAAACTCGGCGCGGTTTCCGAAGACCTCTTCTACCTCCCAACCACGAATACCGCGCTCTGCAAGATGGCCAACGTTGGCGAAGTTCCACTCGAAGCCGGTTGCGTAGCGAGGATTCATGCTTATAGCGCCCGCGCATCCTACATTGGCTTGCGTGTCTGTCCGGCCAACGGCTGCAAAGGATGTGCGGGATGCCGGCATGTCGTGGCTGGCGAGCCAGGATTCGAACCTGGGTTGACGGATTCAAAGTCCGCTGAACTACCGCTGTTCTACTCGCCATTATTAGAGGCGCTGCGGCCTCTGTGATGCGAGTGTAGCAGGCTCTTTAGGTGCCGGTGAAGGAAGAGCGTTCGGCGCAATACCTGCCAGAGCGACTATGAGCAGTCTTGACAGTCGCATTGTCAAGATTTATCATTGAAGCAGCAGCAGTGAGTCCCTGTCCCGAATCCGTGTCTTTAAAAAGGACTGCACATGGTTAACGCAAACCGACTTACAGAAAAAGCACGCGAGGCCATCGTCACTGCCCAGGAGCTGGCCGAGCAGGCCAACCACAACGAGGTGGCGCCCGAGCACCTGCTTGCCGCGCTGCTGAAGCAAGAGGGCGGCGTCGTACCCGAGCTGCTCCGCAAGCTGAACATCGCGCCAGAGCAGATGCTAGCCACTGTGCAGGGCGAGCTCGAGCGGCGCCCCAAGGTTTACGGCAGCGCCCAGGTAGGGCTATCGCACGAGCTTGGCCGTATCCTTTCCGCTGCGGACCAGGAAGCCAAGCAGCTCAAGGACGACTTCATCAGCACGGAGCACCTGCTCCTTGCACTGGTCGACGCGCGCCAGACAGGCGTGGGCCGCACCCTGTCGCTGGCCGGTCTGACCCGCGAACGTGTTCTGCAGGGGCTAACGCAGATCCGCGGCAACCAGCGGGTTACCGATCAGAACCCGGAAGTCAAGTACCAGGCGCTCGAGAAGTATGGGCGCGACCTCACAGCCCTGGCCCGCGCAGCCAAACTGGACCCAGTGATCGGGCGCGACGAAGAGATTCGGCGGGTCATCCAGGTGCTGGCGCGGCGTACGAAGAACAACCCCGTGCTCATTGGCGAGCCGGGCGTTGGCAAGACGGCCATCGTGGAAGGGCTGGCGCAGCGGATCGTGCGCGGCGACGTTCCGGAAGGGCTGAAGGATAAGCGTATCGTGACGCTGGACCTCAGTTCCCTGGTGGCGGGCGCCAAGTTCCGCGGCGAGTTCGAAGAGCGGCTCAAGGCCGTATTGAAAGAGGTGACCGAAGCCGAAGGGCAGGTGGTGCTGTTCATCGACGAGCTGCATACCGTCGTCGGCGCGGGCGCGGCGGAAGGCGCGATCGACGCCTCCAACATGCTCAAGCCGATGCTCGCCCGCGGTGAGCTGCACTGCATCGGCGCAACGACGCTCAACGAGTACCGCAAGTACATCGAAAAGGACGCCGCGCTCGAACGGCGGTTCCAGCCGGTGATGGTTGGCGAACCGAACGTCGAGGACACGATCAGCATCCTGCGCGGGCTGAAGGAGCGCTACGAAGTCCACCACGGCGTGCGTATCAAGGATGGCTCTCTGGTAGCGGCTGCGGTTCTCTCCCACCGCTACATTGCCGACCGCTTCCTGCCCGACAAAGCGATCGACCTCGTCGACGAAGCGGCCAGCCGGCTGCGAATGGAAATCGACAGCATGCCGCAGGAGATCGACGAGATCGAGCGGCGGATCATGCAGCTCGAGATCGAACGCCAGGCGCTGCGCAAGGAAAGCGATCCTGCCAGCAAGGAACGGCTCGCAAGTCTGGAGCAAGAGCTTGCCAACTTGAAGGAGCAGGGCGGCGGGCTCAAGGCCGAATGGCAGCACGAGAAAGCGATCGTGCAGTCGATCCGTGGTCTGAAAGAACGCATCGAGCAACTGCAGATCGAGATCGAATCGGCCAGGCGCCGGACCGATTGGGAGACCGCAGCCCGGCTGGAGTACGGCGAACTGCCGGCATTGGGTCGCGAGCTTGCCGGTCGGGAAGCCGAAGTCGGCACGTTGCGGCTAGTGAAGGAAGAGGTAGACGAAGAAGACATTGCGCTCGTCGTGAGCCGCTGGACGGGTGTTCCGGTTAGCAACCTGATGGAAGGCGAGCTGCAAAAGCTGGTCAAGATGGAGGAGCGCCTTCACCAGCGGGTGATAGGCCAGGAAGAAGCGATCACTGCGATTGCGAACGCTGTGCGCCGTGCCCGCGCCGGTCTGCAGGATCCCAACCGTCCGCTCGGTAGCTTTATCTTCCTGGGGCCAACCGGCGTTGGCAAAACCGAGATCGCTCGCGCCCTGGCCGAGTTCCTGTTCGACGACGACCAGGCGATGGTGCGGATCGATATGTCGGAGTACATGGAGAAGCACACCGTTTCGCGCCTGATCGGCGCTCCTCCCGGCTACGTCGGCTATGAGGAAGGCGGCCAGCTAACCGAGGCCGTCCGGCGGCGTCCGTACTCGGTCGTGCTGCTGGACGAGATCGAGAAGGCGCACCCGGATGTGTTCAACGTCCTCCTACAGGTCCTGGACGATGGCCGGCTGACGGATGGCAAGGGGCGCACGGTCGACTTTAAGAACACTGTCGTGATCATGACAAGCAACATCGGCAGCGTGTTTATCGCGGAAGCCGGTGGGATGCTCACCGACCAGGTGAAGAAACAGGTCATGGACGTGCTGCGCGGCGTCTTCCGGCCGGAGTTTCTGAACCGCGTGGACGAGATCGTGGTCTTCCATTCGCTCTCGCGTGAGGACCTGAGGAGAATCATCGACATCCAGCTAGCGGCAGTAGCGCGGCGGTTGCAGGACCGCCACATTCACATCGAGTTCACGCAGGCGGCAAAGGAGCTCTTGATCAGCGAGGGCTACGACCCGACTTACGGCGCACGGCCATTGAAGCGGACCATTCAGCGGCTGGTCTTGGACCCGTTGGCGCTGAAGGTACTGCAGGGCGACTTCCGGGACGAAGACTCCATATTCGTGGATGCGGAAACGGGGAGCCTCGTTTTCCGTCTCGCTCAACGAAGCACGAGCGAGGAAACCTCATCTGATGTACCCGACGTCGTCGAGGGTGAAGTCATCGGCCGCTCACAACGGCAAATGTGATTAAAATTCGAGGCTGCGGCAAAGATGCCGCGGCCTTCGCGCGCCAATCGCAACTTTCCAGTCGCTCGAACTTCGGCCGGTGCTTTGGTGACAAAAAGGTTACTGACATAACGTCAGCAAATCGAATAGGATCACTTCTGTGGGATGCACCCGAGCCGTACTACCGCCAGCCTGATATGTTGCGTGCCTCTTGCTCTGCACAACTCTCAAGCGTATCGTTAGTCCCTACCAGGACCTGCTCGTGATCATTGGCGGCAGCCTGTTGGCATGCCGCGGACGGGGGTGGTGCGGGGGCAAAGGCATTTACTACTTCACGTGACAACATCAACCCTGCACAGACAGGAAAGGATTAACCATGATTCAGGGCAAACGATCGCCGGTGCTATTCACCGGCGTGATGCTAACGGCCGCGGCGCTGGCCATGGCATGCAGTAGCAGCAATAACAACAATACGAAGACCACGGTTCCCACCACGGCTGCCACGCGCGCCGGCACGTCGGCGCCGGTTGCCCCAGCCGCGGGTTCGCCGACCCGCGCAGCGGCCTCGCCGGCTGCCGCGGGCTCCCCCGCGGCCGCGGCGCGTCCGGCAGATATCGCGGCCGACGATGCGCAGAAGGTAACGCTTAACCTGGGCGCCGAGCCGCAGTACCTCGACCCGCAGATCTCGAATTTCGCGCAGGATATCACGATCGAGCATCTTCTCTGGCGCGGTTTGTTCTACTTCGACAAGGACACCAACACCGTTCCCGCCCTGGCGACCGTGGTGCCGGCCAAGGACAACGGCGGCATTTCGGCTGATGGCCTGACCTATACGATCAAGATGAAGACCGGCCAGAAGTTCAGCGACGGCAACCCGC
>DAINCT010000362.1:0-4662 GCA_036732245.1 Chloroflexota bacterium
ACCCGGTATAGCTTGGAGGACGCGTGCTTGTCCCGGACTGAGCTGAATGGCGTCGGGCCCTGCATCCACGATCGTGCGGATCGCCCGATGCACATCCTCGATCCCGCTCAGAAACACCCCTTCGTTAAAGAAGCCATGATCCATCGCCACGTCGAAGCATTTACCGTCCTCTGCAAACAGCCGATTCAGCCGGGCCATGCTGTTCATCTGTCGATCTTTCTTATCGAGCTTGGTACTTAACGGCGGAGCGATGGGACGGGCGTGATCCGAGCTTCCTCGCCCACCAACCATGTCTTCGTGGTGTACTGCCACGAGGAAGACGGGAAGGACGAAACCGCCCCCAATGTTTGGGGCTAGCCGCCTCGATTGGGACATTGTATATTATTAGTAAGCTTTCCCCTGCGGTCACATTCTGGAGATCCGTTCGTGAAGACGTAGTGAACCCTGCTCCTGCGAAGGAGCAAGCGGGATACTGCCGCGTAGACTCCACTCGCGGCCGCTCGCGACGACACAAATACCCAGGGATTCAAGTGCAAGCCACTTCGCCGCAAAACCAAAAGTCTCCAGATTTTGCGCTACCCGTGCACAGTACGACTGCAACGCGTCGAGTTGCTCGACTTGAAGATGCTCTTCAACTTGGTGCACGAGCTGAATGCCACGCTGGAGAGCGTAGGCCAGCGTGATGAGGAACTGGTCCCGGTCACCCTGGGCGTGTGGCACGCGCAGCCGTGCCCTCGACATCAAGAGGCTGAAGCTCGATTGTTTGGACCAGCTCATGTCGAATCAGATCCGTCAGGTGGGTAACGGGCGGCTGGGTCCAGCCAAAGCCGGAACTTCGATGCGAGTGTCCTGAATCGCCTGCCTCCGGGGCATGAGAGTGTGTGGACGCTGTCACTAGAGTAGCGGGATCACTCGCCGCCCCCTCCTCACCTGCTCAGCGGGCGATGAGGGGGCGGTATATCCTGGTAGCAAATTCGCCCAGGGGAGGACGCACAACACGATGATCGTTCACATGATCGGGAACGCGCATATCGATCCGGTCTGGCTGTGGCGCTGGCAGGAAGGGGTCGACGAGTTGCTGGCCACCGTGCGCGCGGCTGCCGATCGCTGTGACGAGTATCCTGACTTCATCTTCACGCGGGGCGAGGCGTGGCTCTATCAGCAGATCGAGCGGCTGGATCCCGCGCTCTTCCACCGGGTGCGATCGTGCATCCAACGGGGGCAGTGGCACATCACGGGCGGGCAGTATCTGCAGCCAGATGCGAACCTGCCTACCGTCATGGGCTGGCGGCGTCAGATCATGCACGGCCAGCGCTACTTTCAGGACCGCTTCGGGGTGCGCCCGAATGTCGGGTACAACGTCGACTCGTTCGGCCACCCCGCAACGGTGCCAGACATCTTGAGCGAGTTCGGCTATCTCGGGTACGTCTTCCACCGGCCGGGTGCGCAACAGGTGACGCTGCCGGCGAACACGTTTCGCTGGAGAGGTGTGGCCGGCGGCGAGTTGCTGGGGTATCGCATCACGCCTGCCTATGTGACGCACTCAGGCGACCTGTATGGGCAGATCATGATCAGCCTGGATGCCACCGACCCGTCGTTGGGCCACACCATGTGTTTCTACGGGGTAGGAAATCACGGCGGCGGTCCCACCAAGCGCAACATCGACTACATCCTGGAGCACGCACGCGCCTTTCCCGATGTGGAATTGCGCTTCAGCACCCCGCAGGCGTTCTTCGAAGCGGTGGCTCCGCAGCGCGAGCGGCTGCCCGAGGTGACTGAAGAACTGCAGCACTGCTTCCCCGGCTGCTACAGCGTGATGCACGACATCAAGCAGGCGCAGCATCACGGCGAACACCTGCTCGACCAGGCGGAGCGGCTGATCGACGGGTTCGTGGAGGAGGCGGCGGAGCACACAGGGCTTCGGGCTAGGCTGGACGCCGCCTGGGATGACCTCCTCTTCACCGAGTTCCACGACATCCTGGCGGGAACCTCCGTGCCGGCCGCGTGGGACTCGGTCAGAGCCATGCAGGGACGGGCGCGCATCGTGGGAGAGGAAATCGGGCTGGAGGTCTCGCGGCGCTGGTCGATCCGCACCCTGCCGACAATCGATCACCACCAGATTGTGGCGATCAACCCCGATGAGGCGCCCAGGCAGGCGATCATCGAATTCGAGCCGTGGCTGGACTGGGACAACTGGGGCAGCAGGCGGCTGACCACGCTGGAGGGCGAGCCGATCGAGTATCAGCGGGTGCAACCGGAGACTGATGTGCGCAAGACGCGGCTGATCTTCCCGCTGGAGTTGCCGGCAAGGGGCCACTATCAGGTGCTGATCCGCGACGGCGGGCCGCCGGCAGAAGAGGCCCCAGCGACCGACCTGGATGTATCAACCAGCCATCTCGCCAACGGGCGGTTGCGACTGGCGCTGGATGGTTCGGGCATCCGCCGGCTCGCGCTGGACCGCAGGGAATTGCTGGGCGAGGGGGGGATTGGGCTGTATCTGCGCGACGACCACGCAGACACCTGGGCCTTCCCCGCCGACAGTTTCACGGAACAAGTCTCCACCACCCTGGAGGCGGACGGCTGGGTGGTGGAGGAGACAGGTCCGCTGCGGGCACGCGTACGGCTCGAGGGCAGACTGGGGAACTCGTGGGTGCGGTGGACGCTCTCCCTCCACCGCGGTGAGCCGACCCTGGTGATGGCCGTGGAGGTGAATTTCGGCGAGCGATTCAGCGCGCTCCAGATGCCGATCGCGCTGGCATCCGAGCCGATCCACCGGACAGACGGTCTGCCGGGCGGACAGATCGACCGGCAGGCGAGCCCCACCGAATGGCCAATCCAGGGATGGTCACGGGTGGACCTGGAGGGAACACGGCTGGCCATGGTGACTGGAGACGCCTGGAGCCTGAGCCTGGACGGCCGCTGCTGGCAGTGGACCCTCCTGCGGAGCCCGAAGATGGCGTGGATGGGCAGGGAGCCCGAGATTTACGCGGGCCGCGACTGGCACACCGACCAGGGCCCGCACACCTTTCATTTCATGCTGCAGGCAGGCGACGGCCTCGACAACGAGGCCCTCCACACCCGCGCCCGGCAACAGGCGCAACCCCCAATCGTCTTCAGCCGCTATGAAGGTCTGAGCCGCCCGCCCTGGCCAAACACTCCCCCGCGCCAGATCTGGGGCGCGGCCGAGCAGCGAGCGGAGGCGGATGGGGAGATCGAGGAGTAATGCCCCTCAATACGTCGCACGGCCTCCGGTGATGTCGACGCACTGGCCGGTGGTGAAAGTACAGTTATCTCCCGAGAGCCAGTGGATGAGGGCAGCGACCTCATCTGGTTCTGGGGTAGGTACGGCGAGTCCTGGCCCGGCTCGTCCAGGATCCGGTAACCACTGACGCTGCCGCTGTCCGCTTCTTCCGGCCAGGTCGGTGACAACGGACCAGGCGTGAGTATGCCGATCTCGATATGAGAGAATCGGACCCCGGTGGCACGGAATTTCCCGATGAAAAGGACGGCGGCCCGGATGAGTGAGTGGGGATGGCCGGAGCGGATGACCTTGCGACCACTGCGGGAAGCGGATGCAGCGCTGCTGGCGGGACCGGTCCTCGGCGGGGGTGGCCCTCTCGCCAGAACTTGAGAAGTACGTTGCGGAGCGAGCAGGAGGAAATCCCTTCTTTGTAGAAGAATTGCTTCATGCCCTTCAGGAGACCGGAGGGATTGTGGAGCGGCAGGGGCAGATGCATCTCGTGCCTGCCGCCCCACAACGCCTGCCGAGTACCTTGACTGAAATCCTGCTGGCCCGACTGGATGGGCTGGAAGAACAGGTCCGGACGGTGGCCCAGGTGGGCAGTGTCATCGGGAGGAGCTGGTGCAGAAACGACGGAAAGGACTGCACCTGCAGACGGCCAGAGCCATTGCCACGCTGTACCCATCCGACGAGTATGTGGAGATGATTGCGTATCACTACGGCAGAACCGATGCGCCGGAGGCGGCGGAGTGGCTGGAGAAGGAAGGTGTGATCGGAAGACGATCAGAAAGAGTACACAGGGCGAGCGGACATCGTCCTACTCGCCCTGACGTCACCCGATAGCCTATTGCGGCCGGGCTCCGAAGTGCGCCTGCTGGGTGGGCCTAGTGGAGTGCGACTGCATGGTGGATGATCGGGTAAAGATGCTGCTGCAAGATGCTCCACTCGATATGGGTCATGTGCATGATCTGAAAGACAGTCAAAGTCGCTGTCCGATGAGAGCCCACCAGACCATGGACTAATATTGGGTAAGGCTGATACGTGCCATCGGAAGCACGCACAGCATACCGTTCAATGGAGAAACGCACCCTATGCACTATCGCACCCTCGGCAACAGCGGAGCCGTTGTCTCGACGTACGCTCTCGGAACCATGACCTTCGGCGCGGAGGCCGACGAGGCGACGTCGCACGCCATCCTCGACGATTACGTCGCGGCCGGCGGCAACTTCATCGACACGGCCGACGTGTACAGCACGGGCGTCTCGGAGGAGATCATCGGGCGTTGGCTCGCCGCCCACCCCACGCAGAGCGAACAGGTCACGATCGCCACGAAGGCACGCTTCCCGATGGGCGATGGTCCCAACGACCACGGCACGTCCCGGCGCCACCTCGGTCGCGCGCTCGATGCGTCGCTGCGGCGG
>DAINCT010000363.1:0-4657 GCA_036732245.1 Chloroflexota bacterium
GCCATCCGCGTCGTGCCGTTGCATCAACCGGACAACGCGCCGACAGTCGCCTCCCCGCCGCGTCTGACCTATCGCAATGGGCCGCTGCTCAGTTCCGTCCAGGTCTTCACCATCTTCTGGGGATCCGCCTGGCATCAAAGTGTCCAGCTCGAGGTCGCCAAAAAAGTGAATGAGTTCTTCACTTTTATTCTGACGAGTGAGCTGATTGATCAACTCGCGGAGTACAGCGTGCCCTCGTTCCCCATAAAGCACGGAAAATTCATCGGCACGACGACGATTACCAAACCGCAACTGGGCCATTCCGTCACCGACAGCGCCATTCAGCACATGCTGCAGCAAGAAATCTCGACCAATGGCAGCTTTCCGCAGCCTTCCGCCGATACGCTCTATTTCGTCTATCTTCCTCCCAACGTGAAAGTCATCCAGGGTGGCGGGGCATCGTGCCAGGTCTTCTGCGGCTACCACAACGACATCAACGGCCGGATCTTTTACGCCGTCATGCCCTATCCAGGCTGTAGCGGCTGCACGGGTGGTCTCGCCCCGCTGGATGCACTCACGTCAACCAGCTCCCACGAGCTCTGTGAAGCGATCACGGACGCCGTTCCCGGCACGGGCTGGTACGACGACGCCAATGGGGAGATCGGAGATATCTGTGCTTGGAAGACGAAGAAGGTGGGAACTTTCACGGTCCAGCTCGAATGGTCCAATGGGGCGAACGCATGTGTTTAACTCGCCTCAGCGGGCATTTCGCTGGGCACCATAGATGTCGTTACCGTCCAGCGTGACGGCTTGTGCCCGTTATCACGGGAACGGTACTCCGGCGGATTGATAGCTAAGTCCGGCAGCAACAGTGACAGACTTTCATGCATCGACCGGTCCGCGTCTGCCTGCAGACCACTTGGTGGGCCCATCTTTGCGTGCATCGGCAGGTTGGCCCTGTTCTGATGCACGGAGTTGGATCTCCGGCGTGTACGATCGTGCTTAGGCTTACACTGTTCGCCTACGATCTCCCGCGGGAGGCCCGACGACGTTCTCTGTTCCATCCGCCTCTAATTGTCTTCTTCCGGCGCTGGTGGCCGTCGCCTCTTTGGCATGGTCCATCGACACGATGTCTCCGGCTCAGGGTGCACACGCTGCAACCGTGCGCGCTCGGTCTCTCGGCTCACTCCTGCCGTCGGCGTCTGACGTCAAGCGCGCGTACGGCTCCGGGTTTACCGTACTCATTTCGCGTACGACCACGAACAGCGAACTTCGGAAGACGCTGGGGAGCGCGGGCGCGTCCGTCTTGCAAGGACTTACCGGACGAGTCTCGGGTTTTGAATCGATCTACACGCATCAATTGATCACGGTGCAAGGAAAAAGAGTCACCGCGAAGCCCGGTGTATCTCTCATACTCGCCGCCGTCAATGAGTATCAGAACACGGCGTACGCGCAACGCGCTGTAAATCTGACTGAACATTCGAAAGGGAAGCCGCCCAAAGGTACGACCGAGCGCCTCGCTCCGCTGTCAGGAGTCGGCGATTCTGGCGTCATGTTGTCCGTGCACACCACTTTGGTCGGGATCCCGCCCACTGACTCGGTGTACGTCGACTTTCAGCGCGGCAAATACACAGCCGTTATCGACGTGGCAGCGTTCGGCGGCAAACCCAACGGGAACACAATTCTCAGCCTGGCCCACCTCGTGGATGCCCGGATCCGCAGTACAGGCTGATCCCATAGCGCGTGCGGTTTCGCGGTATGGTGAAAGCATGGTCCCTGCACCGGGCGCGGACTGCGATCGGCGGCCACCTAACACGACACGGAGGTAGGATATGCAGCTCGGGATGATCGGCCTCGGCAGAATGGGCGCCAATATGGTTAAGCGTGCGATCCAAGCGGGGCACGAGTGCGTCGTGTACGACGTCAGCCCTGAGGTTGTCCAGAGTCTCGAGGCAGAGGGTGCTACCGGCACTACTTCTCTGCAGGAGTTTGCGCAAAAGCTATCGAAACCGCGCGCCGTTTGGCTGATGGTTCCCGCGGGCCTGGTCGACACCGTGCTCAACGAACTGACTCCGCTGCTCGAGGCAGGAGACATCCTGATTGACGGCGGTAATTCCTACTATGTGGACGATCTCCGGCGAGCTAGTGAACTGGCCACCAAGAAAATGCACTACGTCGATTGCGGCACCAGCGGCGGGGTCTTCGGGCTGCAGCGAGGGTACTGTCTCATGATCGGTGGGGAGGACGAGGTCGTGCAGCGCCTCGATCCCATTTTCGCCGCCCTTGCTCCCGGAGAGGAGGCAGCACCACCTACCCCCGGACGAAACGCATCGGATGGGACGGCGGCCAAAGGCTATCTTCACTGCGGTCCGAACGGGGCGGGTCACTTTGTAAAAATGGTGCACAACGGGATCGAGTACGGCATCATGGCGGCCTACGCCGAAGGGCTCAACATCCTCCACGGGGCCAACATCGGCAAGACGGAAGCCAAAGTCAGCGCCGAAATCACTCCCCTCCGCGATCCCTCCTACTATCAGTACGATCTGAATCTGCCGGATATTACCGAGGTCTGGCGCCGTGGTAGCGTCATCTCGTCCTGGCTGCTCGATCTCACTGCCCAGGCTCTGTTGCAGAATCCCGGGCTTGAAAACTACGGCGGTCGGGTCTCCGACTCGGGCGAAGGACGGTGGACCATCCATGCCGCGATCGACGAAGGCGTGCCGGCGCCGGTGCTCAGTTCCGCCCTCTACGAGCGTTTCAGCTCACGAGACGAAGGGGAATTCGCCAACCGGTTACTCTCGGCCATGCGCTTCGCCTTTGGTGGTCACCTGGAGGAACACGTGGTCAAGTAGGGGGCTGTCGTGACCATACCAAAATCCGACGCACTCGTCTTCTTCGGAGCGACCGGCGACTTAGCGTTTAAACAGATCTTCCCGGCCTTGCAGTCTATGATTCGTCACGGCACTCTGCAGGTCCCGGTGATCGGCGTGGCGAAAGCAGGATGGAGACTCGATCAACTGCGGGACAGGGCGCGGGAAAGCCTCGAGCAACACGGCGGTGTTGATCGGGATGCCTTTACCAAGCTGCTCTCACTGCTGCGCTACGTGGACGGCGACTACAGCGATCTCGCCACCTTTCAGGAACTCAAGACACTCCTCGGTGAAGCGAAGCGTCCGCTGCACTACCTGGCGATCCCGCCCAGCTTGTTCGAAACCGTCGTCGCCAATCTGGCAGAGTCAGGTGCAGCCGCCAATGCCCGCATCGTCGTGGAGAAACCGTTCGGACACGATCTCGCCTCCGCCCAAGAGTTAAATCGCACCATCCACAAATACTTCCCCGAGTCCAGCATCTTTCGCATCGATCACTATCTGGGCAAGGAACCGGTGCAGAATCTCCTGTACTTTCGCTTTGCCAACTCCTTTTTGGAGCCGATCTGGAACCGCAATTACGTGCGCAGCGTGCAAATCACGATGGCGGAAAATTTCGGAGTCCAGGGAAGGGGTGCCTTCTATGACGCTACCGGCGCCATACGAGACGTCATCCAGAACCACATGCTCCAACTCACTGCCATGTTGGCGATGGATCCCCCCATGGAGCACACGCATGAAGGCATGCGTTCTGAGAAGAGCAGGGTTTTGAAGGCCGTGCGCGCCCTCTCGCCTGAGGACGTGGTACGCGGCCAGTTCAAGGGATACCGCGACGAGCCTGGAGTCGCTCCGAACTCGCAAGTCGAAACATTCGCAGCGGTGCGGCTCAACATCAACAGTTGGCGGTGGTCCGGAGTGCCGTTCCTTATCAGGGCAGGCAAGTGTCTTCCGGTGACGGCTACTGAAGTTCTGGTGGAATTGAAGCGCCCACCTCACGATGTCTTCACGGAGCGGCCGCCGGCCGGCCCGAACCATTACCGCTTCAGGTTGAGCCCAAACGTGGTCATTGCGCTGGGCGCGCGCAGCAAGGTGCCCGGCGAAGAAATGAAGGGCCAGGACGTCGAATTGATCCTGCAGGAAGAGACCGGTAAGGATGTGCCGCCGTACGAACGGCTCCTGGGTGATGCCATGCACGGCGATCCCGAGCGCTTCGCGCGCGAGGACACGGTCGAAGCCGCGTGGCGCGTCGTGGATCCGATCCTGGGAAACGCCGTTCCGGTTTTTGAGTACGACGCGGGCACATGGGGGCCGTCGGAGGCCGACCAGCTCACGCCGTACAAGAACGGCTGGCATGCGCTAGCACCAGACCGTCCGTAATCCTATGCCTCTTATCGCATGCCTTTGGTGCGCATCACCTGTCTGAAGTTCCAATAGAGAACGCCTGTCACCAAGAGGCCGATGAGAAAGAGGATGAATCCTATTGTGCTGCTGATGAAGAGTCCGACGATGAGACCGACGGCGACATCTATCCCGAGGGACCAGGTTGTCACACGACGGGCGAGTCCTGCCGGACGATTAGGCACGATTGCCATATAAGTGCTCCTTGGAATATGCGCGAATGACACCCATACTTTACTCCTCGCGATGAGGCGGCGTCAGATCTACACTTCGGAGGGCTTGTAATTCTGTTCGCCGGCTTCGATCGGAACCTGTAACCAGTTCTCGACCGGCGGCAGTGGGCAGCTGAACTGCTCGTTGTAGGCGCAATACGGGTTGTAGGCCAGGTTGAAGTCGGCCAGAAACGACCCATT
>DAINCT010000364.1:0-4637 GCA_036732245.1 Chloroflexota bacterium
AAGAGCTTCCCCTGTCGTGCCGGTGCTGTGCGGCCTGGTGGTCATCGCGTCTCTAATCGACAGCCGAAACTACGGCTTTCACTCCTCTCGCCGCCGGCTTCCTGGTCCCCACAACCGGGCCACACCAGGCACTCGAGACACGCCTGCTTGCTGCCATCCCCCCGAACGCCGTGGTGTCGGCCGCCGATGAGATCGAACCGCATCTCTCGGACCGCCCCTGGATCTACCTGTTACCGACGGTCCATCCGAACAACGGACCCCCGGCCGGCTTTCTCGCGCTCGACGCCTCGGTGCCATCTCTACCGGTCACACCCCGCCGTCTCCACTCAGTGGCAAATTCCGCGCTACATCACGGATACGGTATACGATCGGCGTCCGACGGCATTCTGTTGTTGGAGCGCGGAAGGCCCGTGCAGTCAATTCCGGCTTCGTTTTATTCGTTTATCTTTCGGCGGTCGACGAAAATCCAGACGCTTGACGTGCGGTGGAAACAACTCGGGCTGTCGGGCATTGTGGTGCATCCACGTGCGGGCGGAGCGAATCGGGCTCGTCCCGCGATTGGACTTGAGACGTATTGGCGGGCCCAATCTCGACTGCCGCCTGGAACGCGCATCACCTTCTATCTCAGCCCCGTCTACACCGGCCGGCACCCGTCATTCAGCGCCGGTTGGGTAAACGAATCGGACAGTCCAACCTGGGATTGGTTACCTCTAACCGCCTGGCCCGGGAGCCGCACCATTCGTGCCGATTCACTCTCCCTCTTGCCGCCTGCCAATTCGTGGGGCACGGTTGACGTCGCGGTTTCGGTCACCGGCCTCGGTCCGGCCGTCGCGCGCGGGCCCGCTGGAACGCTCATTGCTCCGAACGTGGTGCGGGTCGGGTCGGTCACGGTTCGCCCATAAACACCGGGTGATAAACTCGCTAGGACGACTCGCGGGGGAACTTAATGTTGTTAGCGGTCTTGCGCGCCAAATTTCCGGTCCAGTGGTGGGCTCACCCCGAACAACTGGGAGACGCGCTCGGTTCGTTTGTGCAACCGGCCGTCCTTTCGATCGTCATCATCTTCCTGGCGCTCGCGCTCTCCCGACGCAGCGCGGACCGCATGAGAAGTACGCTCACCAGGGGCGGGTTCCAGGACAACATTGCAATCCTGCTGGCCCGCACCCTCCGCATGGCAGTCCTTATCCTGGCTGCGCTGGCAGTGCTGTACCAGTTCGGCGTGGGATTGACTCCTCTCACCGCGTTCATCGGCATCGTGGGACTGGCCGCGAGTCTCTCGTTGCAACAGGTGCTGCAGAATCTGGTGGCCGGCGTGTATCTCCTGGCTGAACGCCCTTTCGCGCTCCAGGACACGATCCAGGTCATTGGCCCGAACGGTGTGAACCATGAAGGACGAGTAGAGGACATACAGATGCGAACCACGCACTTGCGGAGCCGTGACGACGAACTGATTCTCGTCCCGAATGCCGCTATTTTCGGAGGCGTGGTCACGAATCGGACCGCGGTCGGCGGCTGCGTCAACCACCTCACGGTGACCTTCCCCCGCGACGTCGATCCTGCGAACGTGCGGGCGGATGCCTTTCCCTTATTGCTGCAACTGCCCAATGTGATGCCGGCGCCGCAGCCTGAACTACGGGTCGAAAACGTGGGCAAGGAATCCTGGACGGCTACGCTCTCTTTCTGGTCGGGCGCGACCGATACAACGTCGGACATTATCTGGCAGTTTGCGCACGCTTTTCCGGATGCGACCGTGAATGACACGGCCGTCGCTCCTGTATGACGACACGAGTCGCAGTCTTCGGCGGCACGTTCGATCCCATCCATATCGGCCACCTGGCGGCGGTGCAAGATGCGTCCGACGAGCTGGGCGTGGACCGCGTGTTGTTCGTTCCGAACTCCCGACCTCCTCACAAAACAGCGCTGCCGGTGACCGACGCGCAGGATCGGGCGGAAATGGTGCGTCTGTCACTGCAAGGCAACGACAGATTTGAATTGTGTCTGGTGGAGTTCGAGCGCGACGCGCCGTCGTATATGCTCGACACCATGCGAATCCTGCGCGAACGGTTGGGGGACGGCACGGACCTCTGTTTCCTGGTAGGTTGTGATGCTCTGTCACAGCTCCACACCTGGTCTCGCCCCGACGAACTTTTGAACGAGTTTCGCGTCGTGATCATGGATCGACCAACCGAAAGCGAGGTTCCGTGGTCCGAGGTGGAGGAGCGCTTCCCGCTGATCCGTCGACAGATCGAAATCGTGCATGTAGCCCAGCTCGACATTAGCGGCGAGGACCTGCGCCGGCGAGTCCACATCGGGCGCTCCATCCGGTATTTCGTTGTTCCAGAGGTGGAACGGTACATTCGTGAGCGCGGACTGTATCGAGACGAGCCCAAATGACTTCCCACGAGCCCGTTTTCGACCCCACCGTTACATCAAGCTGGATATCGCGTTATCCACTCTGACAAGCCGCCATTAAACAGTCCTGGCCGGTCCCCGCGTCCCTACACATTCACGTCGGATTTCGTAGCTCGGCGCTCCGTCGCCGAGGACCTCAACGCTCGCGAGCCATAACCGTTGCGGCACAATCTCACCCCGACCAATAAAATCAGGAGACTCCATTGAAAAAAATCGCCATATCAATCGTTTGCGGTATCGCCCTCACTTTTGCCCTGCTGGCGAGTTCGGCTCGGGGGCAGACGCCGCCTCCTCCGCCTCCTCCATTCACTTTTCCGACCATTGGTCCGCCGCCTCCGATCAATCCCACGGCGACACCCACCGCGACGGCCACTGCCACGGCGACTGCCACCGCGACCAGCACACCCATTCCGCTCACCCTGACGGTCCGACTGGTTCACAAAACCTTGGCGCCCGGTAAGAAGCAAAAGGTCATGGTCACCGCGCTGGCCGGTGCGAGCGTGCACTACA
The DNA here is from genome assembly GCA_036732245.1 of Chloroflexota bacterium. GTDB lineage: Bacteria > Chloroflexota > UBA5177 > UBA5177 > UBA5177 > JANWJD01. The sequence continues at coordinate 2,923 of DAINCT010000364.1, forward strand.
CCGTGACGTACCCGAACCGGCGCCACAAGACCCACGACGGCACCATCGGCAGCTCGGGACGCACGTCTTGGTCCTACACGCAACCGAAGAATTCGACGACCGCGAAGAGCCGAACCGCCAGCGTGCGCGTCAATGTCACGCTCGGCACGCAGGTCAAGACGTCGAAGAAGACCTACTCGATCGGCCCCGGCAAATAAGTCGGCAGACGCGGATACGCCGGGGCGGACTTAGCCCCCGGCGTATCCGGTCAGTTCGGTGTAGCTATAACCGGTGACCGCCTTGCCCCCGTACGTCCCGGTCACTCGACCGCTGCCTTCCCAGTAGCTTCCCTGCGGCTGATTCTGTGCGATCAATTCCTGGTCTTTGACCGTCGGCGTGACGTGAAACACGGCCTTGAGGGCAGGAATGCGAACCGTCCAGCCGGATGGATACGTGGCGCCTGTGTGTGGACTGTGCCACGACCCGGTGCTCTTGATTGTCACTCCGGGAACCGTGACGGTCTTCCCAGCCTTGTCCAGTACGCTGGCGAACAGGATCGGCGTTCCGAATGCACGTACGTCGAACAAGCTCAACTGTATGCCGTTGCCGAGCTGAAGTGCCATCCAGGTCCAGCCCTTCGCACCGGCCCACGACCAGTTACCCCACTGGTGGTCGAGCCACGATACGCCCTTCACGCTGAACCGCTGCCCGTTCACCGTAATCGTGCCGCTACTCGTGAGATCGGTCAGCGAGTAGTAATACGTGAATTGCGTGCCGAAATTGATGTAGCCCCGCCCACCTACAAACATCGGCGGGCGTAACGAGTGCAGGTGGAGCGAGACGCTCATCTTCGAAAATGCGGCATGTAAATTCAGGTCGTGCGCGCCTGATGCCACCAGTGAGGCGTTTCCTACCCGGGCATTCAGAGTCGAGGCCGAAAGGCTCGCCGACTGCGGGAAATAGTATGTCACCTTCTGGTGGAACCGCTTGCCCGTTTCATCCGTAACCGCGATGTCGGTGCGATAGACACTGACCGCACTTGAGAACCCGGGAGGACGGACATCCAGAAACTTAAAAATCGTCACTTCATAGCCGAAGGTCCGTGTCCCACTTCGCATGTGGCCCACCACGTACCACCATTCGTTGTGAGTTTTTGGGTGTGCCGCCTGATCCGCCGGCAAACTGACGAGCGGCGCTGAGGCAGATGGCGCAGTCTGAGCAGACGCCGCCGGCCCCGACACGTGCGCGACCGAAAACAACATCGCGGCGATAATGCCGGGCAATAGGACCCGTTTGACAACCGACCCCTTGTATCGAGGCCGAACGAAGAAACATGTCACCGTGCGTATACCTTTCATTGGGAAGCAACCTGGGAGATCGTGCTGCTCACCTGCGAGCCGCGCTGCGTGAACTCGAGAGCCATATGGCCGTCCGCCGGACATCCTCACTCTATCGAACGGATCCCGTCGGCGTAACCGATCAGCCGGAGTTCCTGAATCTAGCGATCGAAGGGGAGACGGCACTCGATCCGGTCGAACTACTGAGGGCCGTCAAGCGGGTTGAGCGCGACATCGGTCGGCGCCCTACCGTTCGGTGGGGTCCGCGTGTCGTCGATATAGACATTCTCCTCTATGACGGGTTCGTGCTCGAAACCTCGGAACTCACGATTCCACATCGCGAAATGATGCGGCGTGCATTCGTGTTGATCCCGCTGGCCGAGATCGCACCCGAACTTG
>DAINCT010000365.1:0-4623 GCA_036732245.1 Chloroflexota bacterium
ATCGAGGCTTGTCAGCTCCCGGTTGCCATCCCGCCACGAGTAGGTGTAGTACATTCACTACCTGCGATAGTGCGTTCCTGCCGCGTTGCGATCCTTGTTCAGCTTTCGATTGAGGTGAAGCCCCTCCAGGATGAACTCGGTCGCGGATGCAATGGTACCCGGGTTGCCCTGTGCACCGAGCTTCGAGACTGCCGATTTCAATCCGTCGATGCGGAATGCCGACTGAGCATATTCCAGAGACGGCATGTTATCAGACACGTCGAGCGTCAATCCGTTCTGGAAGGTCCGCAAGAGGTCCGTAAACTCCTGCACCAGGAAATAGCGATTAAACACGTTGATGATCGCACTCTGTACGAGTTTGTCGATGATCTTCTCTTCGTTGGCATCGCCGAGCGTTTCGAGTTCGATCTTGCCGGCAGTGGAGGCAAGCACCGCAGGTAGATCGGTCACGCGCGGCACCACACTCGTCTCGTGCAGCCGAATTGCCCGCTTCAGGGCATTGCTCAACAGGTTCTCGTAGTTGGCGATGGATACCCGCACGCTGACACCGGATCGCTGGCTGATATCGGGGCTCTTTCGAGCGAGATGGGTGATCTCGGCGATGATCTCTTTCATGAATCCCGGGACCGTGGTCTCGAAGCCATCACCATCGAAGCGCATTCGCTCATGTTCCATGATGTCGATCTCGTGATCGATGGAGCGCGGGTAGTGCGTTCGAATTTCCGATCCGCAGCGGTCTTTAAGCGGGGTAATGATCCGGCCACGATTGGTGTAGTCTTCGGGATTGGCACTCGCGATGATAAACAGATCAAGCGGCAGCCGAATCTTGAAGCCACGTATCTGGACGTCCCGCTCTTCGAGGATATTCAGGAGACCTACCTGGATGCGTTCCGCCAGGTCCGGAAGCTCATTGATGCAGAAGACACCTCGATTCGTCCGAGGCAGCAATCCGTAGTGAATGACGAGTTCGTCTGAAAGGTGCCGTCCTTCGGCTACTTTGATGGGATCCACCTCGCCGATCAGGTCGGCAATGGTGGTGTCGGGAGTGGCCAATTTTTCACCATACCGCCAGTCGCGGCTCAGCCATGTGATGCCTACTTCATCGCCATGCTCTTCGACCTTGTCGCGGCACTCGCGACAGATCGGTTCATAAGGGTTGTCGTTGATCTCACAGCCGTCGATCACCGGGATCTCGGGATCCAGCAGACATACCAGAGAACGGGCCAGCCGGGTCTTGGCCTGACCTCGCTCTCCCAGCAAAATGATGTCCTGTCCCGAGAGGATCGCATTCTCGATCTGCGGCAGCACGGTTTCCTCGTAGCCCACGATGCCGGGAAAGAGATCTTCTCCCGCCTCAATTTTCGCGATGACGTTCTTGCGCATCTCCTCTTTGATCGACAGCGGTCGGTACTCACTGTCTCGTAATGCACGGATTGTTGCCGGTTTCGCCATTTAGAATCTCCCGTATATGCCGCAAAGGCTACTGCCCGCCGTGGAACCGTATGGTGTACAACGGCTGAAGTCGCATTGCCGCGACCAGGGGTCCGTAGCCTTCTCAGAAACAGAACCGCCGCTTGTTCGCACAGCTATACATCAGTGTACCGTGCAGTTTGTTCTCACATGAGACCACGGAATAGGCCACCATCCACCAGAATCGTTGTGCCGGTGATGTATGACGCGGCGGACGAGCTGAGAAAAACTATCATGTTAGCCACTTCCTCTGGCCTTCCATATCTTCCAAGGGGAATGACGGTCTCCATGTGTTCCTTGATCCGCTCTACCGATTCACCTTCAGTTTCAGACCGCAAAGACGTGACATATTCCTGACGGGGTGTCCAAATATGGCCGGGAGCGACCGAGTTGACACGCACCCCGTCACGGCCGAAATCTTCTGCAAGAGTTTTGATCAGCCCGACAACACCTGGCCTTAGACTCGTTGAAAGCGTCAGGCTGTTAATCGGTTCTTTGGCGGCGATGGAGGAGACGTTTACCATGCATCCTCGCGACTCTTGCAAATGCGGCAGTGCGGCGCGCGCCAGGCGCACCACGCTCATCAGGAGCAGATCGGCCGCGTCTAGCCACTCACGGTCAGTCAAATCGACGAAGTGGCCGCCGGGTGGACCACCCGAGTTGCTGACCAGCACGTCAAGGGCGCCGAAGCGGTCCACCGCCGTATCCACCAGCGTCCGACACACGTCTACATCCCGTAGATCGCCTGGGACGGTCACGATTTCGGCACCGGTAGCTGTGGCGATCTCACTCGCCGCTTCCTCCAACACGTCCTTTCGACGACCGTTCATGACAATACGCGAGCCCTCGCGGGCAAAGCCCAGTGCAGTGGCCCGACCTATGCCTTGCGAGGACGCTGCGACGACCGCAACCCGGTTACGAAGTCCGAGATTCACGCTCTGCACCCGCTTCGCTCTCGAGGACGGCGCGCTGTCGCTCCATCGTGCGCATCATCTCGCGCCGCAGGGCGTTCGAGAGGAACCCGCCGGCCATCTGACCGAAGATGCCGCCGGGGGGCACGAAGTCGAGGGTCTGCGTCACCCGCGTACCACCCGTAGTAGGGGTACAGTGCGTAGTGATTGTGCCCCGCTGATCCCCCGAGATCTCGAGCACGCCGTACGTCGGCGGCTCCAACCGCGTAATCTTGCACATCAGCTTGATGGCTCGCCCTGCGACCAGCGTGGACTGGTTCCACTGTGTTCCGACTTGAGAGGGTCCTGGAGTAAGACCCTCGATGCCTGTGATGGCGGGATTCCACTCCGGGCCGCGCCGCGGATCGGTCAAAGCTGCAAACACATGATCGATAGGCGCCATTATGTCAACCGATTCGGTGATTTCTCCCATTTTCTTGTGCGCTCCTCCGTGAACGTGATTTCTCAAACGCTCTCCATATGCTATCAGCGCATTCCGTCAAGACACGCCTGGGGGGACGTGCGCGGGCCAGGCCGCTGCAACACGGATCAGGAGACGGCGCTCACTCGCCGTCCTGGGCGGACAGCGTGACCGGAGAAAGTGCATGCTGGAAGAAAGATCCCACTCGAGTCACGTACTCGTCTCGGTCTCGGAAGTAGGCGCCACAGTGTGGCACGTCGTCGACGATCCACAAGCGACTGCTGGGTCCGGCTGCGGCATGCAGCCGATGCGCATGCGCGACCGGAATGAGACCATCCGCACTTCCGTGAATCAAGAGAAGGGGTCGAGGTGCGACGCGGTCCACCACCGAGATGGGCCGCACGGCATTGAACCCGTAACCGTACCGGACGCGAGTTACCAGGTCGGTGAGGGACACCGTGACGGCCACGGGAAGGCGGTACCGCCGGTGGGCGTGTACCAATACATCGTTGATGGTTGCAAACGGAGAGTCGGCGACCACTGCTCGGACCCGATCGTCTTCGGCAGCGACGAGGATGGCGATGGCGGCGCCCATGGAGAAGCCGATAATGCCTATCTGCGATTCCGGCAGGCGGTCCCGGGCGTATGCGATCGCGGCGCGAGCGTCCGGAAGTTCGTTGTACCCCAGCGATAACGGCGCGAGATCACTTTCTCCGCAGCCGCGAAAGTCGAAGAGGAGAACGTTGTTGCCGGCACGCCACAAACCGGATCCGATTCCAAGTAGATCCTGCTTGACGCCTTTGTGGCCCGTGTACCCGATCACGATCCGCTGAGAGTCTTCGCACGGAAACCACCAGCCGCGGAGAGTTATCCCATCTTCTGCAGTAAAGCTTACCGGTTCAAACGGTACGCGGACTTCCCAGGGAGTGAAGGAAAACGCGCCCAATGGGTCGGAACCGCGGGGGCCGTTCAACACATGAGAGGTGTACGCAGCAACCCCTAGAGCCCCGCCGACGAGCGCTCCGGCGGTCGATAGTCCTACTTGCGCTGCACGTTTATAGCCGCGGCGGTTTTCTCGCTTCGAGACGCGGTCCGAACTACTCATGCGTCGTGTGGCCCCTGATAGGCGTGGAACGCTGCTTCGCGCACCTGCTCGAAAGTACGTCCGAACTCGATCCACCCGCCTTCTCCATCATCCCAGCTCACATGGAACAGCCCGTCGGCATCCTGCTGCACACGCGTGTGGAGTCGCCGGCGGTCCATGAAAACCGCGAAATCGTCTCCCGACTCTTCGAGCATAGTCCAGAGATCTCGTACAGCGACTTCAAGCTGTTCCTTTACCGTCCGACCGCCTTCGCCGTCGTTCAAATGGCGCGCGCCCGTCACAGCTTGGACTCAGATGCGCACTCGGTAGATAGTGAAGACAAAAGTAACCGCGGGCTGATATCCGTTGGCCGCGACAGGCAGGAGGACCACAAGTGGAAGTCCAAACAGATCAGGAGCCGGGTGAAGGAGAAACGTTGATATTTACCCTGGGTGGGGGATTCAGCGTGAAAGGTAGCATTCAAGAGGTCGCGCAGCGGCTCGCGAGCGAGGACTGGCCGACGTTTGAGCTGTCGGAGAGTGCCGACACGGTGATCGTCCGGAGCTCTCAGGTGGTTGCGCTGCGCGGAGGCACCAAGAAGAGCAGGGGCAGTATGGGGTTCGTGCCGAGGCGATAACCCGTAGGGTGCTCGACGCCAAACGCAGAAGCCGGCAGAATAAATCTGCCGGCCTCTGCGA
>DAINCT010000366.1:0-4618 GCA_036732245.1 Chloroflexota bacterium
CGCTTCGAAAGTGTTCACATCCTCGACCGCCCGCCGGCAGGCAGCAGCGAACAGGGCCACCCATTGATTGCAGCCATCAACCGCAGCGCGAGACGTGGCCGGGCCGCGGTACCGCGTCGCGTCGAGTCCCGCGACGTAACTCTGTGACCACGTCGCCAGGATGAGCGAGACAGGCACGATCACGCGTGTCGCCAGGCCACGGCGCCGCAGTACAAGGTGGACGAGTGCTCGCCCGGTCCGGCCGTTGCCGTCCACGAACGGGTGGATAGTTTCGAACTGGGCATGCGCGAACGCCGCCTGGGCCACCGTCGGCAGCGAGTCGCCGTTACAGAATGCAACCAGATCGTGCAGCAGTTCGGGAACCAACTCCGGTGGCGGAGGAACGAAGGCCGCGGAACAGGGATTATAGTCGCTCCCTCCAATCCAGTTCTGTGTCGTCCGGATCACACCGGCGTGGGAGTGGAGGCGCGTGCCGGCAAGGAGCCTGCGGTGGATTTCCAGCAGGTGGTCGAGAGTGATGGTCCCGGCCTGCTCAAGGCCCCCAATAGCCCAGGCCATGGCATCGATGTTTCCCAGGACCTCGGCCGCGGTGACATCGGTCGACTGCGCGCCGAGTTCCCGCGCAGCCTCAGCCCGCATCAGGCGTCGCCCTCCGACTTCCAGTCCCTCGATCTTCGACGACGCCACCGACTCCGCTCGGAGCAGTAAGCGGGCGAGCGCCTCGGTGTCAACCAGCACGGAGGCTCGAAGGTTCAGTTCCGTGATCGCTCGTTCCGCATCCGCCACGTCGGCGGCGACCTCTCCATCAAGCACGATGGGGCGCCCACTGAGGGGATCCGGAACGTACGCCCCGTAGTCGCAGCCTCGACGGTCCCGTCTCGGCAGCCTTGAGCTGAGTTCGCTTTGCCAGTGGCAGCGAATAACCTTGGCCACATCGACTCCTTATTCAAGTTTATCATTTAAGCTTGAATAAGCACATCGCTACTTCAAGGGAGCACGACATACCGGAAAAAGTCTTTGTCTGTCGTTGTTTGGGAAAAGTTTGGTCCACCACGATCGAGCCGCCGCGCGACACCATGCCGCATGCAACCGGCGAGTCCGACTTGACATTGGTCGGTTATACGTAGGGATCGCTCGGCGTGGCGATCCGCCCCGGCCTCCCGGTGCGCCACAAGGCGGCCAAGCACGCCGGCTTGGCCCTACGAAGATCGCGGTACATGGTGCGGATTGTCGATAAATATTGAGAGAGAACGCCGGCCCACTACCTACTGGCCGGCGTCGCAGTGCACCGACCAGCACTGTGCAAACGACCGCCGCTCACTCCGCCTACGCTTTCGTCCGCACGTACTCTACAATCGCCTCCGGTACATCGACGCTCGTGGCCTCGATCAGGCCCTTGAATTCCGCGCCGGTATTGATTTCGATCACCTTTAATCCCTCATCGGTTTCGACCAGATCCACCCCTAGAATTTCGCCCCCGACCGCTTGAGCGGACCGTAGCGCGATATCTTCGAGTTCTGGAGTTATGGGATACGGCTCCGAGGTGGCGCCACGCGCCACATTGGTAATCCAGTGCTCGGAGGCGCGGTATGAGGCGCCGATGATGCGATCGCCCACCACGAACGCCCGGATATCGCCGCCCTGCTTCGGCACGTACTCCTGGATGTAGAAGATCGAGTGGTGATACGAGCCCAGGATCTCCTTGTGCTCCAGCACGGCTTCCGCGGCGTCACGGTCGTTGATCTTGGCCAGCAATCGACCCCACGATCCCACCGGCGGTTTGAGTACGACCGGGTAGCCCAGCCGCTCGATTGCCTCAAGCGCAGCATGAGGGGTGTACGCGATCATCGTGCGCAGAGTTGGGATGCCTGACTCGTGCAAAATCGTGGTGGTCAGGAATTTGTTGTCGCACGTGATGGTGGCCTCGTATGAGTTGACGGTCGGAATACCCATTCCACTCAGATAGCGCAGGCTGTATTCGGCCCGCGAATGAACTAGGCCCCGGTCGAGCACGACATCTGCCTCGGGGAAGTTCGGGTCACACAGATCCAGGACGAGCTCTTTGTCGAAGACCTTGACCAACTCCAGGCCGGCACGCTCCGCCGCGGCGAAGATGAGCTTCTCCTCGAGTCGAACTTGAGATATGAGAATCGCGAGTTTCATACCCTCGACTCCAGCCATTCCCGGTGTTCCGCCACGGCAGCCCGTGCTGTCTGGAGACCGTCCGCCACGGCGTCCGGGTGTGTGCTGCCCGCGGTACGTTTGCGTCGCACCGATGCCTGGGCGGTCCACTCCGGCAGTTTTTGCACCCACGGCACAGCTACCTGGACTTCCTCGAGCGTGAGATCAGTCAGGTCGCGGCCGCGTTCTAGACAGGACGAAACAATCCGACCCACGACGGCGTGTGCTTCTCGAAAGGGCATCCCGCTTTCCACCAGGAAATCGGCCAGATCGGTGGCATAGGCGAAGCCGGAGATAGCGCTTTCCGTGCGCGCGGTGTCAAATTCGATCTCCGGTAGCATGGCAGCCAGGATCCCGAGCGATCCCAGCAGACTATCGCTCGCGTGATACAGCGGGGTGGTGTTCTCCTGCAGGTCGCGGTTGTAACCCAGTGGTATCCCCTTGACCAGTGTCAGCAGTGCGGTCGCGTCGCCGATCACCAGCGCCGCTTTGCCGCGTATCAGTTCACCCACATCGGGATTTTTCTTCTGCGGCATCATGCTGCTGCCGCTGGAGAACGCGTCGGGGAGTCGAATGAAACCGAACTCAACCGAGCACCACAGCACCATGTCTTCGCTCAGACGCGAGAGGTGTGTCATGCAGAGCGCGGCGGTGGTCACGAACTCGACCACGAAATCTCGATCACTCACCGCATCCAGGCTGTTGCTGATAACCGCGCCGAATCCAGACCGCTCCGCCAGAAACGCGCGATCCAGCGGGAAAGTCGATCCTGCCAGGGCCCCGCTGCCTAGCGGGGAGCGGTCAACCCGATCCAGGCTGTCTTTGAAGCGCTCCCAGTCGCGTTCCAGCATGGAAGTATACGCCAGCAGTGGCTGGGCGATCAGCAACGGCTGGGCCTGCTGCAGGTGCGTGTAGCCCGGCATCACGGCATCTGCATATTTGGCGGACAGCTCCACCAGCGACGTTTGCAGATCGAGGATGGAGCTGAGAGCATCGTGCGTGCGATCTCGCACGTAGAGCCGGAGATCCGCCGCTACTTGATCGTTCCGCGAGCGCCCGGCGTGCAGAGCGTCGGCGACCGCGCCGACCTTTTCGCGTAGCCGAACTTCGACGTGGGTGTGCACGTCCTCCAGATCGTCGTGCCAGGCGAACGCATCGGTGTCGACTTCGATGCCGATCTCCCCGAGCGCCTGTATCAGGGTGTCGGCCTCGCTCGGCGAGATCAGCTCAGCGCGCTGTAAAGCCTGGGCGTGAGCCATGCTGACTTGGACATCGTATGATGCCAGGCGTCGATCCTGGACGACGGACGACGTGAAGGACTCGAAGAGGTTGGCGGCAGGCACATTGATGCGCCCGTGCCACATCTTCATGCGCGAGTTTCCTCCAGCGCCTTGGCCGTCTGATTGCGAGCCTCGGTTCGCAGCGGCAGACCCCACAGTGCGATGAATCCCTCCGCCGCGGAATAGTCGAAGATGTCCCCTCCACCATATGTGGCGAGATCGCGCTCGTACAGGGAGAATGGCGACTGGCGTCCCACCACGGTTGCATTTCCCTTGTAGAGCTTGAGCCGGGCCGAGCCGGTGACATGCTGCTGTGAACTGGCGACGTAGGCCGCCAGATCGCGTCGCAGCGCACCAAACCAGAGACCGTTGTAGATCAGGTCTGCGTAGGTGGGTCGGACGCTTTCTTTGAAGCGCAGAGAGTCGCGCGCCAGTGTCATATCCTCGACCGCCCGATGCGCCGCGTGCAGGACGACGGCGGCGGGCGCCTCGTAAATCTCGCGCGACTTCAGACCGATCAGGCGGTTCTCAATCGCGTCGATTCTCCCTACTCCGTTGGCACCGGCCATTTGATGCAGCTCCTCCACCAGGGAAAGGAGATCTAGTCGATCCCCGTTCAGAGCTACCGGCACGCCGGCCTCGAAGTCGATTTCGAGATATGTGGGCTCGCTCGGAGCGGCCTGCGGGCTCACGGTCCAGGCGTACGCATCGTCCGGCGGCTCCTCGTTGGCATCCTCCAGGATGCCGCATTCGATGCTGCGGCCCCACAGGTTCTCGTCCGTGCTGTACGGCGATTCCTTGCCCACTGGGATCTCGATGTCGTGTTTCTGCGCGTATTCGATCTCTTGCTCGCGCGACATTTTCCACTCGCGAATAGGCGCGATCACCTTGAGGTCGGGCGCCAGGGCGGTGGTTGCTACATCGAAGCGTACCTGGTCGTTGCCCTTTCCTGTGCACCCGTGCGCGATCAAGGTCGCTCCCGTGCGGCGTGCCACCTCGACCATCTTCTGGGCAATCAAGGGCCGTGCCAGCGCCGTCGCCAGCGGATAGATTCCCTCGTACAGGGCGTCGGCCTGCAACGCGGGCAGCACGAAATCCTGCACGAACTCTTCGCGCGCGTCCAGTACGTGCGCCTCGACCGCGCCGACTTTCAGCGC
>DAINCT010000367.1:0-4590 GCA_036732245.1 Chloroflexota bacterium
CACGACCTGATCTACAGGACTGGCGTGCGCGGCTCAGGGATACGGATACGGATACGGCTGCGGCGTCGGATAGACGTAACGCGTGGGAGTGGGATATACCACCGCCGGTTGTGTGGGCACGGGCTGCACGATGGCGAACGTGGCGGTTGGAGCGGGAGTAGCCGTCGCGCTGGCGGTCAGGGTGGCCGTAGGAGAGGCAGTCGGCGTGGGGGTAGCGGTCGGGGTCTCAGTAGGTGTCGCCGTCGGCGTCGGAGTGGGAGTGCTGGTCGATGTGGCCGTGCTCGTAGCAGTGGACGTCGGTGCGGGGAGTGCGGCGTGAACCGTCCGGCACACCTTGACCTTCTTGCGTTTGCCGTGGACCTTTTTCGTTACCAGTTTGCACTGTTTTTTCGCCGGGGTGGCGTGCAGGTATCGAGAGGCGTTGGCGCGCGATTCCGGCCAGAGCAGTGCGGCGCTCAGAAATCCCAGAGCGACGAGTATACCAAAGCGACGCATGCCGGCCATTTCCACTCTTCCGCCTCCGTGGCTGAGACGAATGCAACTTCATGTGAATACCTATACGCCGCGCAGTTACAGCAGTACTCCCGCTTCGCCGCCGCGGGGACCTGCGGCTAAGCCTGGACTGGAGCCACTCCCAGCGACCGGCCCATTGCCTGTCCGATGCGACCTACCTCTTCGACCAGCGCAGCAAAGCGCGCCGGTTTGAGCGACTGCTTGCCATCCGAGCGTGCATGCTGCGGATCTGGATGTACCTCGATGATGAGGCCGTCCGCACCGGCCGCGATGCCGGCTCGAGCAATCGCCGTGACGTAGCGCCAATCGCCCGTGCTGTGACTGGGATCCACTATCACGGGTAGGTGACTCATCTGCTTCAGGATGGGAACCGCGTTGATGTCGGTCGTGTAGCGGGCCGCGTCCTCAAATGTGGTGATGCCCCGTTCGCAGAGCACGACCTGATCGTTGCCTTCGACCATGACGTACTCCGCGGCCATCAAGAGATCCTTAATTTTGGATCCCGGCCCTCGTTTCAGGAGTACAGGATGTCCGCTTTCGCCGACGCGGCGTAGCAAGGCGAAGTTCTGCATATTGCGCGCTCCAATCTGCAGCATGTCGGCGTAACGGCAGACGATATCCACGTCATGGGTATCCAGAACTTCGGTGACCACCGGGAGACCGACCCGGTCTCCGGCTTCCTGGAGGAGGGACAGACCCTCTTCTCCCAATCCCTGGAAGCTGTGCGGCGACGATCGGGGCTTGAACGCTCCGCCGCGCAGTAACGTGGCGCCTGCAACACGCACTGCCTCGGCCGCGGCCAGAATCTGGGAGCGAGACTCCACACTACACGGCCCGGCGGCAATGGTGAGCGCGCTACCGCCGATTTCCGCAGTGCCCACCCGGACTACCAGGTCCTCGGGGTGGTACTGGCGAGACGAGAGCTTGAAGGGATCGGAGATGAGATCGACCCGTTCCACCCCCGGCAGGTTCGAAAAGACGTCGACCAACTCATACTTGTTGATGTCGACATCGCCCAGGACCGCTATGACTTTACGCTCGATACCGGGATTGATGAACGGTTGGAACCCTGTCTCCTCGACCTGCCGAACGACCGCTTGCACGTCCGATTCGGGCGCACCGACATGCATGATAATGACCATGCTTACCTTCTTTCGAGATAAGAACAAACCGCCCTGCGGCCTCTTCCTTGCCGACCCCTCATTCCAGGGTGGAACTTTGCTCCACTAGCCCACGAGCATAGCGGAAACGCTGTTCCTCGGCAAAAGCGTTGGATCGAAAGAAAAGACCGCGAGCGGAATGCCCTTCAGTATAGGAAAAGAGCAAATTGGTGTCAACGGATGGAAAAGCACGCCAGGAAGTGGCGCGCGGCGAGGTCATGCTGAACGCCCGGAGCATAGCGTACCGAGTGGTTCGGAGCCGGAGAGCTCGCCAGGTTCGCCTTCGGTTTCTCGGTCCCGGAACCGTGGAGGTCGTGGTGCCCCCGCGCTTTCGGCTGCCGCCGATCGAGGAGATCCTGTGCTCGAAACAGCGTTGGATTGCTCGCCAGCTCGATCGGGTGGACGCATTGCCGCCGATCAAATCGAACCGAGTCGGCTACCTCGGCATGGAGTACGACGTGGTCGTGCAGCGGCTTCCGGGTCGGACCGTACGGATCTTAATGGAGCAAGGCCATTTCCAACTCGCGTTGCCTTATGGTGTGCAGCCGGCTCCGGTCGTTGAGTCATTCCTGCGCCGCCAGGCGCGAACCATCCTGCACGAACAGACTCGCGTGTGGGCGGATGTGATGCAGGTTCAGTACGGCAGGCTCTCCGTCCGCGACCAACACACCCGCTGGGGAAGTTGCTCGGCCAATGGCGGCCTCAATTTCAGTTGGCGCCTGGTCATGGCCCCGCTGCCGGTGCTCGAGTACGTGGTGATTCACGAGTTGATGCATCTGCGTGAGATGAATCACAGCACACGGTTTTGGGAGGGAGTAGCGACGTACTGTCCAGCGTACCGGCAGCAGCGCGCCTGGTTGAAGGAAAACGGCGTCAGGCTGGCACGTCGGCTCTGCGTAGAGGGCTGAGCGGGCAGACGCGCGGGTCACGAGGGCAGGCGCGGAGACGAGTCCCTTCGAATTACAGCGTCCCTGGGGGCGATGACGTGTACGGAGTGCCACGCGTGGGTGGTACGACGCGGGCTCTGAGGCCGAGGAAGAGCGGTATCTCGCGGCGGGCGAGTTCGACTGCTTTCGCGTTCTCACCGACGGTGGTCAGTTTGTGGGCAGGAATCTCGTCCATTCGATCGAGGAGGAGACCCTGGTCTGCCAGGCCGTTGACGTACATGCTGACGGGCCGGTGAAAGCTGCGGGTGGTGGCGGTGGAATCGCGCCCGGGGAGGAGCTTCATCGGTATCGCCAGCGGAGTGAGATACCGGTCGATGCGGCGATATACGAGTTTCCTGCCCTCGTCCCAGCCCCATCCGCTCTGCCGCGGCATGCGGAATGCCGGGTGGGTCATCATGATGACCAACCGCCCGCTTGGCTTGAGAGCCCAGGCAGCGCTGCTAAGCACCGGCTCGAGCGGATCCATGTCCTGGATGCTGAGCAGGAATACCACTGCGTCAAACGATGCCGCCGCAAGCCCATCGAGCGATGAAAGTTTGCGCGCATCGCCCAAAATGAAACGTCCAGCTCCGCCGTGATGCTTGCGGGCCAGGTCCAGAAGGCGGGGACTGGCGTCGAGGCCGACATATTGCGCTCCAGCGCGGGCTACGGCGGGGGCCAACACGCCTTGACCGGAACCGATGTCGAGGATACGTTCTCCCGGATGCGGTTCGAGCAACCGGATGGTTGCCGGAATCGCCACCTCGCGGTGGTGCTCACTGCCGCCTTCTCCCACCCAGCCGTTGTACCAGTACGCCAGTGGGTCCCAACTGGTCTGCGCGGCAGGACGGCGGGCATTCCCTCGCGGCGGTCTGGTGTCTCGAGGCACGATCATCCTTTCGCTCCACTATACCGATCCGCCTGATCGGCTCAATGCAGTGCGACGAGAAAACCTGCCGTCAGTACGATCAGGAGCAGGGCCGTGATCAGGCTAAACGCCATATCGCGCTGCCGCACAAATTGCACAAACGCGACCACGACTCCTAGCAGCGGCGTGGCAAACAGCACAAGGATGCCGGAATCGAGGACTGCCGATCGGGAACCGTGCACCAGATCGGGGACGACACGATCGAGCGAGACGACGTGAGTTGCCACGTTTCCCCCCTCGGGAATTACCAGCACCAGGCCGAGAATCATGATCGCAATGCTAACCAGAAGACCGGTGAAGAGAGTCCGGCTGATCGCGACAGATGCCTCGACGTCAGTCTGAGGATTCAGATCGACCGACGGTCCAGTCTTACTGGCCAATTCCAACCACTCTGAGCGCCATCTGGAAGGCGTAGATCACCAGGACCATCGTGAAGGTATTGCGCAGAGCGCGTTGGCTCACGCGGCCAAGTAAGCGCGAACCAATCGATGCGCCGATAAAGACGCCGATCGTCACCGGCACGGCGAGTGCCGGATCGACCAAGGATGGTCGGTGGTTGTAGTAAACAAACGCGCCGGCCATGGCGGTGATGCCGATGACGTAGGTGCTGGTCGTGGTAGCAACTTTGATCGGGATACCCATCAGCAGATTCATGACCGGTACCTGCACGATGCCGCCGCCCACACCCAGCATGCCGGAGACAAGGCCGGCAACCGTCGACGTGCCGACACCTAGGGGCAGCCGCGAGACCGAATAGGGTATAACTTCACCGGTTGATGGTTCTCGGTAGCTCGGGCGAAAGCGCAGGCGTGACGGTGCGTGCTTGCTGTCGTCCGTCGCGCCGCCTGAACCCGTGGATGCCACCATACGGTACGCGCTTGCCCCCAGCACCACCGCGAAGACGGCCGCCAGGATCCGGGCGTTGACGTGGGTGGCGAGAATAGCACCGATGACGGCGCTAGGGGCAGTAGCGAGAGCCAGGATCAGCCCGAGACGAATGTCTGCCACGCCATTACGGAGGTAGACGTGTCCACCTCCGAGCGAGGTAGCGATAACCGCCACG
>DAINCT010000368.1:0-4580 GCA_036732245.1 Chloroflexota bacterium
GTCCCTGTTCTCCTGAAATCGGCGTGATGGCAGGCCGCCGATGCTCGCCGTTATGTCAAATTATACCACAATTTGCAGTCCATTTGCCGAGGAAAAGAGTTTGTTTTCGCCCTTCGACAGGGCCGATTCGGCTACGCCGCCGACGTCGGCGTTGGAATCTGTTCGAGCACGGAAACCGCGCCTACGAGGTCTCCCTCAATGCCGATGGAATACACGATGAGTCGACACCAGATGACCTCGCCGTCGCTCCGAATGTATCGCTTTTCGAGTTGAAAAGAGGACCGGCGTTGTTCGATGGATTCAGCAACGACCCGAGCCTGGCGCGGCAGGTCGTCCGGATACGAGTAGTCGCGCATATAGCTACCGGCGAGTTCCGTCGCGTCGTATCCCAGCAACCTCTGGAGCGCCGCGTTGCTCTTCAAAAGGTAGCCGGTGCTGTCCACCACCGACACTCCCAGCGGAGAGTGCCTGAACAAGAGCTCAAACATTTCATCGAGTCCGGGGATCGTTTGCGCGGTGGGACGCTGCACGAACGTGCCGTGCCGGCTCTTGCGGCTAATCATGCCTTCCGCTTCCAGTCGGTCGAGTGCCTGCCTCAGCGTGAGGGGTGCGACCCCGAGCGAGGACGCAAGAGTCGTCTGATTGGGCAGTTGAGTTCCCGAGGGCCATTCGCCGGCGACGATCTGAGACCGAAGTGCCGCATACGCGCCTATAGCCCGCGGGCCAAGTTCTCGCATCAAGATACAAACTCGATGAAAAGATTGGCTACGTTAACATAGAGTATAGTAGTGCGGTAAAGGACGGTCGTATTCGTCCGTCCAGCCACATGGAAGGTCGGACCGCAGGGACCGCGCATCTTGCTTCGGCGGGATGCGTAGAAACGCACAACGCCACAGTGTGGCGGGGAGCGGGTTCCTCTCCGGAAAGCGGCGAAGACGGGGCAGACGAGGATGGAGTCCGCCCCGTCTTCTTCCATGCTAAAGAGTATTCGGGGATCGTGTGTGCGGCCTTGCCGCGGGCGCGCCTTGCATGGACACCATAGTAGAGATTCGAGTTGACGTATTTGGGTGAAAAGGAGAAATTTGTCAAGGTCGAGACCGCGGGTGCAGATGAAAGTTCGTTTCCGGGCATTACGGATTTGACATTCGATGTCGGCTGGACTGTAATGGCAGGTAGTGAGGTGCAACATGACAAGACTGAATCGCCGTTTGGTGTGCCGGCTTGTGGCCCTCGCCCTGGTTCTTGCGCTTGTCACCGGCGGGCAGTATTCTCTCGCTGCCTCCGCGGCAGCGCGCTCTTCCTCACTGTCCCTTCCATCACTCGTGCTGTCCACGAAAGACGTCAAGGCGGCGTATGGAGCCAGCTTAAAGCCGGCCCTTTCAAAAGTGATGCCAAACAATCTGGCCATCTTGACGTTTGGGACCGTGGGCGAGCCGTCGAGCGCGACCGTTGCCGGCCGAGTGACCGGGTATGAAACGGCGTACATGGGTCGAGGACAGGGAGTATTTAACGTCGTGAGCATCGTGAATGCCTACAAAAAAACGTCCGACGCCCAACGCGCGCTTGCGAATGCAAGTCGCGCTAAACCGGCCAAAGGACTCACCGGTTCGATAGCGTCGATCAGCGGCGTGGGAAGCGCGGCCGTGATCGAAAAGCTGGATTCGGTAGCCACCTCCAGTGTGACCATCGGTTTTCAGCGCGGTCGATACACCGCCGCTGTGGCAGTCGGGGCGCTCGGAACCAAGGTCGCGGTACCGACGGTGCTGACCCTCGCCAAGCTCATAGATGGCCGTATTAAAGCCCACGGTTGATAAGAGACACGTTAACCTGACAGCGTCGCACGGATAGCAGGCGTCAGCGCCACGTAATTCCACGGTGTTGCTGTGCCACTGGTTTACGAATCGCGCGTGCCCATCCCGCACGGCTATCGTCAGGGAATGAGAAGGGAAGTCGTCGCAGGCACGGTCCTGATCGTAGCGCTCTGTTCCGTCGTCGGGTACGCCAGCTACCGCATCGCACGGCAGTCCGTGTTTGCGCGGGGCGGCCGTACCTCTCCTACATTCGCTTCAGCATGCCCTGCTCATTCGAGTTCTGCTGTTTTTCGGGGTCGCCCGGTCGTAACATTTGGCGATTCAATCACTGAGGGTTACGGTGCGACAAGCAACTGTGTGCCGCCAGATATGCAGTCCGTCGTTCCGACAGCGAGTCACCTGGTCCACAGCAGAGACACCTCGTACCCTGGTGACCTGGCGCGCCTCCTCCATGAACCCGTCCTGAACTATGGTGCAGACGATGAGACGACGAGTGAGGGGCTGTCCCGATTACAGCGAGTATTGGGGGCGATCCAACCTTCATCGGTAGTCCTGATGGAAGGGGCGAGCGATCTCATGGCCGGCCAGGAGCCCTTGGCTGTCGCGTACCGCCTTCTGCGGATGGCCGCCATGATTCGGGAGTCCGGTGCTCGCCCGATTCTCCTCACGGTGATTCCTACCGACGGACCACATTGGACACGTCTGGCGAGCCGCATAAAGGTTCTGAATGGACTGCTCCGGGCCGGCGCGAGAAGCGACCATGTGACGCTCGCCGACACCGCGGCCGCGTTTGCAGCTCACAAACCGCTCGCCGGGTTCTTTCGACAGTCTGATGGCCGAGGAGACGGGCTGCACCCCAATGACAGCGGATATCGAGTGTTGGCAGTGCTGGTCTATCAGGAGCTGGGTCACACCTAGAGCGCCTCGTCTGTCTTGGCGTCGCATCATGTCGAACACCAGCTATGCGCTACAGGAACTCTTCTACCCGGCAGGGGACACTAGATACTCCGTTATCAACCCTCTAGATACTCCGTTATCAACCCTTCGGCTGAAACGGTACGTCCTTTGGTACAGGCACCACGGGAGCTTGGGGATAATTGCCTGGAGGGCGAACGGGGAGACCCTTCACGTTGGACCCAATTTTCATGACCGACGACGGCATGACACTCGACTCGCCCTGGTGGCTTGCCCCGCGAATCGACACGAAGGCGCCCCCGGTCAGAAGGGCAAGTATCAGTGCCGCCGCGCCGGCCCAACGACGCATGGTCCGGACTGCGATCGGCTGCGGGTTGCGACGCGACTCTATTTTGTGACCCATCCGGTCTAGAAATACGTCGGCAAGAAGAGTGTCGTCCTCTGGAGAAAGCTCGCGTCCCGCTGCGATCACTGCCCTGAGATCGTCGTGAAGCTCGCTGCGCCGCGTTGTCATGGCATTGTCCTCCCGCCTCTCACGGTACACCCGGTCGCTGCCGTATGCAATCTGCGGTTCACTTGCGCGTCATTCTCGCTCGACCTGTGCGACCAGGATCTTGGCGGCGATGTAACAGATTAGGCCGAAAACGACACACATGTAACAGAGAGTATCGGAATCGGCGGAGGGGTGCGATGACCGGTGTCTCGGCGACAAGCTTCGAGCGATTCGCAGGTGAAGAACTCCACCCGGCACTCGCATCGGCTCGGTATGAAGAGTAGGTCATCCCCGCCGCCATTTAACGAGGTCATCGATCGCACGGTCGAGGACTTCCTTGATTCGATAGGCGCGACGGGATTCGACAAATGCCAGATTGAGAAGCGGATTCTCAGTACTCCGGAGTTTCGGCGCATCCACGATATTCAGATGCAGTATCTGGAAGATATCGACCTCGAGACGCCCATCATCGATTACGTGCGGAAGCGTGTGTATTCTGACCTCAACGAGCACGTCGGACCAGATGGCGAGATGGACCTGATCGAGATTCTGGCGGGGAGCACGGATGGAGATAGGTTTACATGGTATCGCCTGGATGGAATATCGACTACGGCACTGCTGATGATCCTCAAAACCCTGATTGAAGATGAATCGCAGCGCCCCGTCCAGGGGAATGCGGCGAGGATCGCCCGACTCACATGCCTCATTGAGCAGCGACACGAAGGAAGGGCTTAGCCATCTAGCGGACTGTTCGCCGCGTCGATCATGTCCTCGAGATCGTCCTCGCTGAACGCACCGAAATTAACTAGCTTGGCAACGGGCAATTCGTTCATCATCGACTCCATCACGGGCGAATCGATTGAGGCGCTCGTCGCGCCCATGGCTTCCGCCAGCGCAACTAGCCGGGGCATGAGGAGAGATTGTCCGATCGGATGGCTCATCCACTGGGCGATTGGGCTGAGGCGATCCAGTTTCTCCACCCGCATGCTCGTCGACTCGAGCGTCACGCTAGTGCGCAGCCGGATATCGCGCGACGAGGCGCCGACGAGCACCTCAAAGACACCGCTGCTCATGGTCCAGGCGCCGGCAGTGGGATTGTAAAGCGCGAAGTCTCGTCCGTCCAGCACGAACTCGACACGCCGTTCTTCCCCCGGCTGGAGGGACACTTTGGCAAACGCCTCCAGTTCTTTCTCCGGTCGATGCAGGCGCGGCCGGCGCTCATGCACGTAGAGCTGGACGACTTCCTGTCCAGCACGGTTTCCGGTGTTCCGTACCCCGAGGGAGACGGTCAGCGTGTCAGTGTCCCTCAACTGGGGTTTGTCCACCGTCAGATCGGCCTATTCGAAGGTGGTGTAGGAGAG
>DAINCT010000369.1:0-4577 GCA_036732245.1 Chloroflexota bacterium
GCATGGAAGCGATCAAGTCGGCGCTGGCGGAACTACGACGCTTCGTAACGCAGCCCTGACACTTGAGTGAGGCGAGAACGGGCCGGGACGCGCTCGCGTCCCGGCCCGTTTTCTATTTCCACCGTGTCGGGACACCTGGCGACTACACCCCCCAGCGCGAACTTGGCTGCGCAGTCCCGGGAGTCGCTCCTGTCTCTTTGCGAATCCGCAAGTCGTAGTACAGCAGGGTCAGGGCCATAGCCTGGATCGGTTGCAGCAGAATGCCAATCACCGCAACAGAGAGGCCCGTCCCCAACGCACTTCCCACGATTGCACCGACCAGCCCACTGACAAGAAATTCCAGAAAGAGAACCAGGAGATCGACCGCCGCGACAATGCCGAAGACGCGCCACCAGTTCCCCTCTACCAGACTCCAGCTACGACGAAGCGAATCGGTCACGCTCTGTCGCTCGAGTACCGCAGACTGCGATGCGAACGTGAATCGCACGGCGATGTAGACGCCCGGAACGATGATAAAAATGAATCCGACGAAAATGAGAATTGCGCTGAGGAACGCCACGCCGACCAGCGTCAGGACCGTCCTCATGCCGAGCAAGTCATACGCCTGAGTGACGGTCATCGGCTTTCCGAGATACCGAGCCGACAGGGCCTGCGCCACGGCACCGGTCACAAGAAACGACACCGCAATTGAGACCAAGATACTCAGCGCGCCAAGCAACCCGCTGTGCGAGAGTGACAGCGCCGAAAGCAAAACGGCCTGCGGGATCACGATGACAGCGCATATTCCGGCGAAGAGCGCAAAGTTTGCTTGATACATGTTGAAGGTCGTGTTGAGAATGTCTCCCAGGTTCATGGGCCGGAACCGGGCGATGGTCTCCTGCATGTTGTGCTCCTGACGATACGGTCTGCCGCAGCATAGGCGAGCGGGGACAATCAGTCAAGCTCACGCCGCCTGCTGCATGCGAAAACCGCGCCGGCTACGAGCTGCCGGCGCTCTCGGCGAGGACTCGGGTCTCCTCACACGTCATCCAACTCGGATTCACCTTGACATCTACCAGGAGTCGCTGTATTTTGGTCGCATCCGGTGTGGGTTCCGTTTGGTTCCGCTGCCGGGTGGGATAGGCGTAGGACAGTTGCACGATGACAGGCGTCGGCCAGGCGCGTAGGATAAGGTCACGACGCATTGAGGCGAAGTTCGGTGGGAAGGTAAGGGGGCTAGATGGATTCAGTATTTGCGCAAGAGACCATGGCCGAGCCGGTCATGATGGACGTGGCCGTGGCGCGCCAGACGATCATGGCGCTGACACGCTATGGCGGCCACACCAAGTCGACGATCGCGGGCATTGCCGACGCCGACAGCGCGGTTAGCGCCTGCGCGTTGACGCTGAACTTCGTGGGCAACGTCCGGACCTTTGTGGAGACCATCGAATCGACCGACATCTGCAATCGCGATATTCTGCGTAACGGCACTTCATTTCTCGAACACGCCGACACACAGGCGGTCACTGCCATGTCGACCGAACATCAAGTCGAAGCCATCAAGGGCCACCTCTACATGGCTGTAGCAATCGCGGAGCGCCTCTTGCGTTCCCTGCAGAGCGACATCGTCATCCGAAGCTGATGCGATAAACCAGGTTGCCCCTGCGTCGCGTTGCTTCTCCCTGTCGACCGTCCGGCTACCCGTTTGCGATTCCTCCAAAAATGCGCTGCAGGTCCGCGATCCGTCCACGATCCCCTTCGGCGCGCACCTCCTCTCTTTCCACCGCGTCAACCGGGTGGAAGCGCCCCGCCACTAATCGCACAGCTTGATCGGCTGTGAGATAAAGGACGACGTCCGGAGTTCCGTGCCGGCCCGAATCAACCGACAATTCATCCTGTTCAGCCACGATCGTAATGGGCTCTGCTCCGTCACCAATCTGAAGGTGATACCGGCTGGAGACGCCGACAACCGCCTTGTGATGGGCGATCAAGGGGGCTGAGAAGGTGATCCCCTTGGCAAGTTCAACCGCCCACGAGGTCGGAATGGTACTCTTTGAATCGCGCCCGGCTCGCGTATCCCAATTGTGATAAACGGCCTCCATGAGCATCACGCCGGTCGCCCGCCACAACGGAACCGTCGCCCAGCCGATATCTACCAGGTCAAGCGTATGCTCCGGAAAGGCTACATCGATCGCTCGTCGAACTTCGTCTGCGGCATCGTCCAGCCGATTGGCCTGTCGATCCGTGGACCAGCTCTTCATCTCGTCATACAGCGCCGCGGGATGCGGCGGCTCGCCGGCGACGACGCCCCGAAGGGTGTTGGGAAACCAGACAGCTTCTCCCAACAGGTGGCCGCTCAGAGTTCGCTCATCCCACTCTGCACAGCCGGTCGGACCGTCCCAGGCGTCGTCCGGCAGCCCTCTGAAATATGTCGCGGATGCGCGGAATGCATCACTCGCGAGGTACCCCCACGCCCGGCCCAATTCTTCGTGTTGCTGCCCCTCGGTCATCGCATCCTCCCGCTGTGGCCCGGCCCCTGCTCATTTCTCGTTATACGTGGGTACGAGGTTATCGTACGTCTTTCCGAGCCGTTCGGGTGCTCGACGCGCGCCGTGGTTTCATTCTCTTTCGCTCCTTTCCTGATATTGTCGGGATACTCTGTGGAAGAATCGGAAGTACATGGACGAACAGGCGATCCCTGAAGTGCAGGCCCACCTATGGCGGACGGACGACCTGGTGCTCGACGACGTGCGCCTCCACATGACGCGAGGCGGCACGGGATCTCCCGTCTTGCTGCTTCACGGCTTGACCGACGCCGGGACCACCTGGCTCGAGGTGGCCGCTACACTAGCCGGGGCGCACGACGTGATTGTGCTCGACCAGCGGGGTCACGGCAAGTCGAGCGCTCCGCACGCACGTTACGCCATCGCCGATTTCGTGGCGGACGCGGCCGCGGTTATCTCTGCGCTGGATATCGCGCCGGCGGCGGTGGTGGGCCACTCGCTGGGCGGACTCATCGCTCTGTATCTGGCAGCAGCGCACCCGTACCTGGTCTCCCGCTTGGTAATGGAGGACCCGCCACTGCCGGCTGAATGGTTGACGGACGACGCGTCGCCGGACGAGGTGAACGCCGCGCGCGAGGCGTGGTTTGCTTCGGTAGTCGAAATACGAAGTATGTCGCCCGACCAACGACAGGCTCACATTCGCAATCGGTCCCCGCACTGGAGCCCGGAAGCATACGTGGCCTGGGCTGAGAGCAAGTTGAGCATGAGTCCGCGCCTCTGGAAGCCGGGCGGGGTCGACTTACGCGGAGACTGGAGGGCCGCGTTGCGGGAAGTTCACTGTCCGACCTTGCTCATCCGAGGGGACGCTGAATTGGGATCCCTGGTGAATGAGGCTCGCGAGCGGGAAGTTCTGTCACTCGTGCCCCACGCCCACGCCGCTCATGTCCGTGGGGCGTCACACGCCATCCACCGGGATACGGCTTCTGAATATCTGGACCTGGTCGTGCCTTTTCTATCCGGTTTGACCCTCGAAACGGGGGCTGCCAACCCGCCAGGTCGGCACGCTCCGGGGTGAGCCCCAGACCCGAATACTGGCGATGTATCGCGAGCTTGTGTCAATATCAGGCGACAGAATTTTTGGTGCGCCGGCGCACCGCCGGCCAGGTGAAACGAGCACATGATGACCGCCCAACGGAGCCAAGTAGTGCGCCAGACCTCTACTGGTCCCGTGTTCTCCGTCGTGGCCCCCGTTTACAACGAAGAGGAGACGGTTCCCCACTTCTATCAACGGGTCGTGAGCGTCATGGAGTCGCTGGGAGAGCCGTTCGAAATCGTCCTGGTCAACGACGGGAGTCGGGATGGCTCGAACCGGGTAATGGCGGAGATTCAGCAGCGAGATCCACGTGTGCGCGTCGTCGAATTTTCACGAAACTTCGGACACCAGATTGCGATTTCCGCCGGCCTGGACTATGCGCGGGGGCAATGTGTCGTCATCATCGACTCCGATCTGCAGGACCCACCCGAGGTGATCCCCGAGATGATCGAGCGCTGGAGAGCAGGAGCGGAGGTCGTGTATGCGCAGCGCGCTAAACGCGTGGGCGAAACCCGCTTTAAGCTCTTCACCGCTTCCATCTTTTATCGGCTGATTACCCGGCTTACCGCGGTCGACATTCCGCGCGACACCGGCGATTTTCGGCTGCTCGACCGGAGCGTGGTGGACTCGCTGGTGGCCATGCGCGAGCACCACCGCTTCATGCGCGGTCTTTCAGCCTGGGTGGGGTTCCGGCAAGAGGCGGTACTGTACGACCGGCGCGAGCGCTTTGCCGGCACGACCAAGTATCCGTTGCACAAGATGCTGCGCTTTTCCATTGACGCCATCACGAGCTTTAGCCACGTGCCCTTGCAGCTCGCAACCACCTTCGGTTTTGTGCTGGCCGGCATCAGCCTCCTGGGCATCCTGATAGCCGTGATTTTGCGAATCATGCACGGCGCCATCGTGGGACAGGCGACCACCCTTATCCTGGTCCTGTTCATGGGCGGGATCCAGCTCATCTTCCTCGGCGTCATCGGCGAGTATCTGGGACGGATTTACGA
>DAINCT010000370.1:0-4573 GCA_036732245.1 Chloroflexota bacterium
ATTCCCGGTGGTCCTCCCGGTCGAGTCACCTACCGTGGCGCGAACACGCTACGCGTGGCGCCGGGAATCGGGGGCTGGATTCCGGACCGCACCTGAGTCGAAGGGAACACGTTTTCAACGCCGCACCGACCGCGCCGCCGCCAGAAGCTCGGCGGCATTCCGACGAGCTGTCTCTGTACCGGTTCCGCTCATCATTTCCGCGATTTCAAGCACACGTTCGGCGGAGTCGAGCGATCGGACCTGTACTGTTGTGCGACCGCCGCGCACCGTTTTCGAGACACTGATATGGTGGTCTCCCTGCGCTGCGACCTGCGGGAGATGGGTGATAGAAAGCACCTGATGACCGAGCGCCAGCGCTCGTAGTCGTTCTCCCACGACCGTGCCGTGTCTTCCGCCGATACCGACATCCACTTCGTCGAAGACAAGGGTCGGAGTACGGTCGGCGTCCGCCAGGACGCTCTTGAGTGCGAGTAGAAAACGGGAGGTCTCGCCGCCGGACGCCACCTTGTCTAGCGGCCGCAGGGGCTCGCCCGGGTTGAACGATACCAAAAAAGCCGCGGTATCGACTCCGGTCGAACTGAATGCGACGCGTTCGCCCCGTGCGGGTAATAAAAGCCCTTCATCGCTAACAGCTTGTCCAACTTCCGCCTCGAACCCAGTGCTCTTCAAGCCGAGACCCTGCAGGGCGGTGGCCATGGCGGCCGTAAATCGTCCAGCGGCGGTGCGGCGGGAGGCGGAGAGCTGCTCGGCCACCCGTCCCGCGAATTCTTCAGCCTCGGCGACACGTCGCTCGGCATCGGCAATACGGTCGTCGAGGTTTTCAACTTCCTCCATTTCCGCTCGGGCGTGAGACCCAAACTCGAGTACCTCGGCCAGCGACGAACCATACTTCCGCTTCAAACGGGTGATGAGATCGAGTCGGTCGTCCACGGCGACGAGGCTCTGTGGGTCGGACTCGAGACTGTCACCGTAGCGCCGCAATTCCTGGGCGATGTCATCCAGTTCGTAGGTAGCACTCTGCACGCGCTCCTGCAGGCCGAGCAACCCGGGGTCGATGGTTGCAAGTTCCGCGACTGCATGGGCGCCGCCGGCCAGCGCCTCGAGTGCATGGTCGCTCAGGGCATCGTGCGCGGACTGGGCCAGCAGTTGAAGACGTTCAGCATTTGCCAGGCGACTTCGATCGGCGGCCAGCGTCTCTTCCTCATCGACACGGAGGCCGGCGGATTCGATTTCGTTGACCTGAAAGCGGAGCAGGTCCAGACGTCGTTCCGACTCGCGCCTTCCGACGGTCAACGCGTCGAGGTCGGCCCGAGCTCGGCCATACTCTCGGAGCGCGTCAGCGACCTCCGATCTTTTTTCGAGCAACCCTCCGTACGTGTCAAGCGCGTTCAACTGCCGGTCGCGACGCAGCACGGACAAGTGATCGGACTGCCCGTGGATGTCGACCAGTTCGCCACCCACGGTGGCCAGCACCGAAAGCGGGACAGCACGACCATTGATGCGAGAGGTACCGCGACCCGCGCTGGTGACTTCTCGACGCAGAATCAGTTGAGGTTCGTACTCGATGCCGTGTTCACCGAGCGTCGCAGCGAGATCCGACTCGTCCTGCTGTTCTGGTAGATCGAACACGGCCTCGACCGACGCAAAGTCAGCCCCGGATCGAATTGAGCCGGTTCCAATGCGAGCACCAAGAGCGGCCTGCAAGGCATCGATAATGATCGATTTTCCCGCGCCCGTCTCGCCGGTCAGTACGGTGAATCCGGGCTCGAAACGAACAAGAAGATGGTCGATGATCGCGAAGTCATCGACCCTCAGCTGGGACAACATGGCAACGAATCCGTATCTATTTGAGTCGATCGGCAAGAGCGGTATAGAAGTACGTCCGCGGTCCTAGGCGGGCGAATGAAGCCTGGAGCGCGCTTTTGCGAACCGTCACGGTGTCGTCCGGTTGCAATGCCATCTCCTCGCCACCGTCGACGCTCAGTACAGCAGCACGATCTGTCGCGAGGCACAACGTCACCGCCGTATCACCCGGAACGACAATCGAGCGTCCTATGTGCAGGTGCGGCGCAACTGGAGTGAGCATAAAGTCCTGGGATTCAGGATAGAGGATCGGTCCCCCGGCAGCCATCGAGTACGCCGTGGAGCCGGTGGCAGTCGCCACAAGGACTCCGTCCGCGGTGAACGTCATGAATGCGTCTTCATCCAGAACGGTACGAACCAGGATTGCTCTGGGGGCGGCGCCCCGAGCAACCGCTACTTCATTCAACGCCAAGCTCCGGTATACCGAGTCTTTCGTTCTGCACTCGACGTCGAGCATAATGCGACGCTCAATCCAGAATTTTCCGCTCGTGATCGCTTTCACCTGTTGATGGAGCGTGTCGGGAGTCAATTCAGCCAAGAAACCGACCCGCCCTAGATTGACCCCGAGCACCGGGACACCGAAGGGCGCAGCGGCGCGCGCCACGCGGATAATCGTACCGTCTCCGCCCAGGGCAACAACGAGATCTCGTGCGCTGCAGACGACCGCGAGAAGATTCTCATCCCACCCGTTTCCTACGGTCACATCGATGTGCTGCCGGGCGAGTTCGTCGCGGAGCCACGTGGCCTCTTCTAACGCTCGCGGGCGGCGAGGATGATAGAGGATGGTGACGGTAGAAAGCAACAAGTACCTCGATGCGCGCAATGGGCAATTCAGACAGATAGATCGCGTTCTCCTGAGTGTAGCCCGAAGTTCCTGCCCAGAATCCTTCCTCTCACGAGCGCCGTCGCATTAGCCGATCGAGCAGTCCGGCGGTTTGAGTCGCAGGGAGCACCTCGATTTCGCCTTTCTCCACGCGGGTGCCTTTGTCGTCGCGGATAAGGAGCCACCAGTGCCACGGACCGGGCTGGTCGACCTTCAATCGCCAGGGCGGTTTCGCCCAGTCGTGCTCTACCCGCGATCCGTCGGGGCGCAGCGCTTCCAGGCGCGCCGCTGCGAACGGACCTGCGTTATCTCCGAGCACCAGGCGGTCGCCGACGTGCAAGAGACTCATGCTCGATTATGCCGTGCTGGCGCGAAGAACACGACGCCTTCCGGAGAGAACGACCGCGGAAGCAATCTGGAGTCAAGGAGGGGACGTTACGACTCGTTGTATCGCCTCGGTTAGGTCGAAGCCGGAGACATCCATTCCCCGGCGCAGGTGGGCCAGGAACTCCACGTTGCCGGCAGGCCCGAGGATCGGAGATCGCTCGAGCCCAGCGGGCGTCCAGCCGGCAGCCATGCAGGCGGCAAGAACCTCGGAGAGTACGCGCCGCCAGACCAACGGATCGCGCACTACCCCCTTTTTGCCCACCTGTCCGCGGCCCGCCTCGAACTGGGGTTTGATCAGCGCCACAACATCCGCGATATCGGCCAGGAGTGGAGAGAAAGCGGGCACGACCGTTCGCAGGGAGATAAATGAGACGTCCACCACCGCCAGGTGGACCATCTCCGGAAGAGACCGCACATGGCGGATATTGGTCCGCTCCATGACCACCACGCGCGGGTCGTTACGCAACTCCCACGCCAGTTGACCATAGCCCACGTCGATCGCGTAGACGCGTGCCGCCCCTCGCTTGAGAAGCACGTCGGTGAATCCACCGGTGGAGGCCCCGACATCCATGGCCGTTACTCCCCGCGCCTCGAGAGCGAAGGCGTCAAGCGCGTGCTGCAGTTTCAGTCCACCCCGGCTGACATATGGCATCGGTGGGGAAACCAGGGCAAGCGCCGCATTGTAGGAGACATTTGTTCCCGGTTTGGTCACCACCACGCCATCCACGGTGACGCCACCGCCCAGAATGATGGCCTGAGCACGAGCGCGACTATCAGCCAGATTACGCTCGGTCACCAGGGTATCGAGGCGAGTGCGAAGTCGGTGCTCGGTCAACGGTCGATTCCGAAGGTCAAAGCTCGGGCCGCACGCCTACGTTACGTAGTCGGCCAGAAATTCGACCGTTTCGATACGGGGCGAGGTCCGGAACATCGCCTGAGCTCGTTCAGAGAACGCTTCTGCCGGGCCAGTAACGAGCAAGCGGTGAGTGGGATCACCGATGGCCTGCGCGCCGAGTGCCGACAGTAGAATGTCGGCTTCCGAGGCAGTTGTGACAGCCGAATCGACCACGGAAACCGCAGATCCGATTTCAGCCTCGAAAATGTCGCGCACCAATGGAAAATGGGTGCATCCCAATATCAGGGTGTCGATGCCCGATTCACGCAGCTCGTTCAGTGTCGGGGCGAGCTCGCGAGCGACCGTCAAGCGCGCCAGAGCACCACGTTCGATTAGGGGGACCAACCACGAGGCGGATCGCTCTTCGACATGGGCCGAAGGGAGCCGTTCGAGCACGGCATCGCGATACGCCCCGCTCGCGACCGTTCCATCGGTGGCGATTACGCCGATGCGCCCGGACGTGCTCAGACGAACCGCCGCGGCAGCTCCTGGATCGACCACACCAAGGACGGGAAAAGTATATCGGCCGCGCAAATGGTGATAGGCCGCCGCGGTCGCAGTGTTGCAGGCGATTACCAGAAGTTTGATGTCGCACAGGGCAAGAT
>DAINCT010000371.1:0-4549 GCA_036732245.1 Chloroflexota bacterium
CGGTTGTGGCACGAATTCGATCGGAAAGTCGGGCCAGGTCAATAATTGATGGTCCAACGCGATCCTACGGGCCGACTCCGCCACATCCCGGTATGCAGAGTAGTAGCGGTCCACGGGAGGGTGCAGAGTGCGGAGTTGGGCCAGCGCCTCGGCCGGAGTTGGGGCCCCGAAGTCGGCAGCGTGGGCTTGCAGATATGAACGGGCGGACTCGATGTGATCGACCGCATAGAGCTCGAGGCGGGACAGGCTGATTGTCACGCAGTGAGCGCGCTGCAGGATGGTCTGCAGCACATCTACCCCGCAGGCGTAATCCTCGGATGGGTGTGGCAACAGTTCGGTCCGGAGCCAAGCTTCGAAGCCGGCAAATGCGAGCGCTGCTCGATCGGCCGAGGTCCTCAATTGTTCCGCCGCACTCCCGGCTTGATGACACAGAAGATCCACCCCTTCACCCAGGAAGGCGCGTGCTCCCACGCACTCCCGCAGGGCTCGCTCGGTCCATTCCGCCGGCGATGCGCGCAACATGGATCGCGCATCGTCCAGGTACGCCGGTATGCAAGCCAGTCGCTCCACGGCGTTCCGGACGCGCTCATCCAGTGGAGCGAAAGGTCGGAGGAACAGTGCGAGAATGCCAAAGATCGCCTCTCCGGTGAAGAGGGACGGATTGCCATGGGCGAAGTGTGGGGAATTCAACTCCCACGAGGTGATCTCGAGAAACCCTTCGGCCAGCGAACGATCGATCTGCTCCGCCGGCGTGAGCGATTCGTCCGGTAGCGATCTCAATCGAGAGAGCAACGTACGGCACTCCGCTCTCAGCGCATCGAAGCCATCGGGGGACGCATCGGGCAGCAGGTGGTCATAGTCGTGGATGCCGGCGAACGTGGCGTTCACCGGCCGGAGACGATAGTACGACGCGAAGAAATCGTCCAACCAGGCGGTGAGGGCCGGCGCCGACGTGGCGTCAGCCGTCATGCCAGCGGGAGGTCGACCCAGCGACGCTCGTGATGTGACGTTTCGACTGCATTGATCACTTCCTGGACCCAGGCGCCGTCTTCGAAGTTTCCCTGGTTGCGGTCTCCCCCATCGACGATTTCGTCGATGAAGTCTTTGACCAGATTGGCGTAAAAGAGCGAGCGCCAGGACTCACGTGCATGGCCGCCGGGCGGATAGAATCGGGCCGGAATCTCGAGTTCTTTGAATTCCACGTTGTCTGGAGTTGCAACCCGGATGGTTTCGGCCACGCCAAATTCTTCGACCAGTCGACAGACAATCGCTCCCCTCTCACCGTACAGACGCGCTTCCACTCCCGGATAGTTGCCGATCGTGACAAAACTGGTCTGGATCGAACCAAACGCGCCGTTGGCGTAGTCTCCGATAAATATGTCGCCGTCATCGATATTCATACGCATCATCCGGCCCGTCGCCCGTACCATGCGCTCGGGAATGAAATTGCGCATCGTCCCTGTGACTCGCGTGTAGTCGGCATTCACCCACCAATGACCGATATCGATAATCGGTGCCCCATAGCCTTCCAGCGAGGACGTCTGTAAGACGGCTTGATCTGCCTCTGGATCCACCTGCCGGAGCGGATTCTGGGGATCGAGCCACTGAGAATTCTGTTCGTAGCCGTTAAAGATGAACGGTGTGCCGACGAAGCCCTCGTCGATCATCGACTTCGCATAGAGAACGCCTGGGCTGTATCGAAAGGTGAAACCGAGTTTGGTTTTTAATCCTCGACTGCGGGCAAATTCCGCAGCCTTTCGGGTCTGGCGAAAGTCGTAGGCCACCGGCTTTTCACACAGCACATGTTTGCCGTTCTGGAGCGCGGCCCACGAAAGGTCGAAGTGCGTATGGGACGGAGTGACGATGTCGATCACGTCCAGATCGGCACGGGCGACTAGCGTCTGCCAATCGTCCACCGCTTCCGGGATACTGAACTCCTGTGCGAATGCCTTCGCCCGTTCGATCTCAGGGTCGCAAATGGCTACGACTTCGCACCTCGGATCACGCAGCCAGCCGGGGATGTGCGCATGCTGCGCCCACGCTCCCGCGCCCAGGACCCCGACGCGTAATGTACTTTCCGTCATCATGCCTCCTTGCTTCGCTGCGGCTTCCTCCTGGACGACACCAGGTTGTGATGTGAATAACTCCGGCGAAACGGACTTTTAATACCCTCTCGCTCGGTCGACAACGCCGAGCAGCGGATCTCCAGTCAGATACCGGTGCAGATTCGCGAGAAAGAACCGACAGACACCATCGACCGTACTCGGACCGGAGATGTGGGGCGTGACGGTGACATTCGGCGTTGACCAGAATGGATTGTCGGTGGGTAGTGGTTCTTGTTGAAATACATCGAGGATGGCCCCTCCGATGCGCCCCGAGCGCACGAAGTCGATCAATGCACCTTCGTCTATCAACGCTCCGCGGCCCACGTTGATCACCATCGAGTCGGGTCGCATGGCGGCCAACACGGATCGACTGATCACGCCCTCGGTTTGGGTGGTCCGTGGCAGGGTCAGGACCAGCACGTCGACGTCGGCTACAAACTCCAGCCAGTCCTCGGGCCCGAAGTGGCGGTCGACGATACCGGCGGCGACACCGGTACGGCTGGACCCAAACACCGTCATGTCGAATGCCCGTCCTTTGCGTACGATCTCTCGGCCGATCGATCCCAGGCCTGCAACTCCCAGTGTCTTGCCTTCCAGCGTGCCGGCGATAAAGTGATCCCAGTGGCGCTCCCGTTGGCCGGTGCGCGTGCGGTCCAGATCTCGAACATGCGCCAGACACTCTGCGAATACATATTCCGCGATGGGCTTTCCAAATTGGTCGATCACACGTGTCACGGTGACGGTCGGCGGAATCGATTCCGCCGCCACCAGCTCCTCAACGCCGGCGTTCATCGATTGGATCCAGTGGAGATGCGGCGCGGACGCGAAGAGCTCGATGGGGAAGCTGGCTCCGAACAGGATGTCGACATCCCCGGTCAATGGGCGTGCTTCTTCTGGAGTGGAGGCAGCCAGTACCGTGGCGGGAGCGTCATGCGCGAGCAGCCATGCCTGCAGGTCGAAAGCGATTCGCCGGCTGTACGCCAGAATCACCGGTCGGCTCATACTGGAGCGGTCCATGATGTCCTCGCGCTTCCAACGGCAGGCTTCGCCGCCAAGTACCGCGATTATATAGCATTGTCTAATTGTCGACAATTGAACAGGAGAGCGATATGGCTGAACACATCAGGCGGGTCGGCCTGGTCATGGCTGCCAGCAAGGGACTGGGACGAGGCAGTGCCGAAGCGCTCGCCGCGGCGGGGTTCGATCTCGTGCTGTGCTCGCGCTCGGCGGAATCCATCGAAGCTACTGCTTCCAGCTTGCGCGCCGGAGGAGCGGAGGTTGAGGCGGTCGTGGCCGACGTGGCCCGGGCGAACGACCTGGTGAAGGTGTTCGAGCGGGCCGACGCGCGCTTCGGCCGTCTGGACGCTCTGGTTGTCAATGCCGGCGGCCCTCCTCCAGGGTCGTTTACGTCTGCTACCGATGCTCAGTGGGAAACCGCATTCAATCTCACGCTGATGAGTGCCGTGCGAGCCATGAGGTTGGGCGTGGAGCGAATGCGTCCGTCCGGATACGGCCGTATCGTCGTCATCGGCTCGTCGTCGGTGAAACAGCCGATCGAGGGCCTCGTGCTCTCCAACGCGTTTCGGCCGGCACTGGTGGGTACGATGAAGACGCTTTCGCAGGAGGTCGCGCGGGACGGCATCACCGTCAACATGGTGTCCGCGGGCAGAATCGACACCGATCGAGTGCGGTCTCTGGATACGGCACGCGCGCAAGCTCGCAACATGCCGTATGAGGACTTCCGGCGCCAGTTCGAGCAGACAATTCCGGCCGGCCGCTACGGTCGTCCTGAAGAGGTAGGCGCGCTCATCGCATTTCTTGCCTCGGAGCACGCTGGTTACATCACGGGACAGAGCATCATCGTCGATGGTGGACTGCTCTCGGCTCTCCCCTGAAAGTAGGATGGTGATGGCGTATAAACCGCTCGAGTCCGGGGTATGGGCGATCCTTGCCACTCCCTTTATCGGCGATCAGCTTGACGTCGATGTGGAGTCTTTACGACGTTTGGTGGACATGTATCGACGTGCCGGGGTAACGGGTCTGGTTACCTTGGGAGTCCTGGGAGAGGCCGCGCGCCTCAGTTCGGCGGAACGCCGGCAGGTACTCGATACGGTGATTGCGGCGGCGGGCGATATCCCGGTGGTTGTCGGCATGTCGGCGCTCTCGACCGCTCCGGCGATCGAGGAAGCACACCGAGCTGCGGATGGCGGGGCACGAGCCGTCATGGTTCAGGTATCCACCCCCGAACCCGAGAGGCTGGCAACCCACCTGCAAAAGATCGCGCACTCAGCGGCACTTGGCATCGTGCTCCAGGATCATCCCGCCGCCTCGGGGATCTCGATCCCTCCCTCTGCGCTGGCGCGCGCCGCGGCGACCGCGCAGTGCGTGGTCGCTATCAAAGCAGAATCGCCTCCTACTGCCCCCACCATCGCGGTGGTGAGTCG
>DAINCT010000372.1:0-4545 GCA_036732245.1 Chloroflexota bacterium
GCCCTTGTGCATGCTGTAGGTGTCCATCATCCAGGCCATGGTTTGCGAGTTCGTGCCCATATCCGGCGCCGGGATATCGCTCTCCGGCCCGATCAGAATCGAAAGCTCCG
Organism: Chloroflexota bacterium; assembly: GCA_036732245.1. Classification (GTDB taxonomy): domain Bacteria; phylum Chloroflexota; class UBA5177; order UBA5177; family UBA5177; genus JANWJD01. The sequence goes on from DAINCT010000372.1 coordinate 111, forward strand.
AGGTGAACCGGCGCGTCAAGTGTTCGAGTTCAGTCTGGCTCAGCCGCTTCGGGTCGACGACCACTCCACCCTTCGCGCCCCCAAACGGCAGGTTAAAGATGGCGCATTTCCAGGTCATCCACATGGCGAGCGCTTTGACCTCGTCCAGAGTGACACCCGGGTGATACCGGATGCCTCCTTTGGTCGGACCTCGATGGAGATTGTGCTGGACCCGGTAACCGGTAAAAAGTCGAATCGAACCGTCGTCCATATGCACCGGGAAGTTAACCGTAAGGATCCTCTGCACGTCGCGCAGGATCGTACTAACTGATGGATCAATACTCAGAAAATGCGCCGCGATGTCGTACTGTCGCTGCGCGGTTTCGAACGGATTAGGCCCCTTCGATGCGGCTTTCGAAAACACCTGGCCCAGTTGGGCGGTCTGCACCCGTGCACCATACCTTTCCGGCCCAAATGGCCAGCCCGTGGTTAGAGCAAGACACGCAACGTATTCGACATGCGGTCACCCATACTATGCATCTCGTCTGTGCATCATATGCAAATTATGGGCCTTATTTTCCGGTCATTTGTGCTGCTGACACAAACCGAATTTAGTGCAAGCCACTCATCACGATCTGGTAACCGCCACCGGGATACGGAGACCCCGTGAGCGGGAGCACCAGTGCCTGTCCTGGTGCCAGGCCCGAAAACGCCGCGCTCGCCGAACCGCCCGATTTGTACCGTACGGTGGCCACGCCGCGAAACGTCTTACCACTCCGGTTCAGCACTGATACCGTGCCGATCCCGCCCGAGCTTCCGCTAAACGTGGCGTTATATCCCACCACGAGCCAGCTCGCCGGTAGTCCTCGGAGATTGGGAACGGCAGCTCCGCCGATTGAGCCGGCACTCGCTGCGACCCCGCCGCTCGTGCCCACGGAGGTTGCGGGCGTTTGTGAGACAACCGGTGGGACCACTGCGCCAGGGCTCCCGGCGACGGTACCACCCGTGCTTGGCACAGCTGTCGGGGCCGGAGCCGCGACGGTTGCCCGATATGAAGCTGCCTGACGACGTGCACTGTCGATGACGGCGCTCGCCTGCCGGTGAGCCTTTGAGTTTGCTGAAGTTACGATGGAATGTCCGGCCAACTGCGCCTGCCGAACGATGGCCGTGGCCTGCGCCTGAGCGCGATGAATGTCTTGCGAGACGAGTGCGCTCGTCGTGTTCGGCCTCGCCGTGGCCGTTGCTTTCGCAGTGTTTCCAGACACCTTGCCGGCCACGAACGAACCCGCGCTGACGACCCCCACGACCGCAAAAAGCACTACCACGCCGGCTGCAACGACGAGCGCCGCGTCCAGTCGTCTGCGACCGGACGGTCGCTCTGCTCTATTGACGATGGCTCGGTCCACGATGCCCTCCTGCCGGAATTCTTCGGCATTATAGAGCACTGACGGGACACCGCGACGGGATGTTTTTGCGTCGTTCGAGCGAGTGAAATACAACATGCCTCGCCGGCCGAATCGTTCGCTCGGACAGCCGATTGAGCGACTTACTTCAGCTTGAATCCGCGTTCGTTCAGTGCCGCGATGAGCACCTTGCGCGCGATGGGAGCGGCAAACTGGAAGCCCTCACCCGAAAATTGATGGAGCACGGCAACCGCGACCACCGGGTGCCTGGCCGGCGCAAAACAAATGAACCATGCGTTGGGAAGTTTGCCGCCGCTGGCCGCCGTTCCCGTCTTTCCGGCTACCTGCAGTCCCTGAATCTGAGCGTTGAAACCGGACCCGTGGTTGACGACGAACGACATTGCGCGCGTGATACTGGAGGCAGTTGAGCGACGCATGACCCTTCCGAGCGATTTGGGTGCATAGGTTTGAACAACTTTGCCGCTCGGGGTCTGCAGCGATTGGAAAAGGTGGGGCTCCATCAAAACGCCGCCGTTGGCCACGGTTCCCGCCACCAGCGCCATTTGCAATGGAGTCACCTTGTCGACCTCTGCGCCAAACGCACTCTGTGCCAGCTCGGACTTGGAGGGATGGACCTTCCCATTTGCGATCGAGCTCACAGCAACCGGCAAATCAAACGGTATGGTCCGCCCGATCAGGTACCGATGAGCGTACTGAATGAGGCGAGGAAATCCGATGGTAAGCCCGATGTGCGCAAAGGTGAAGTTATCGCTGAACGCGAGGGCCTGACTCAGGGTAAGAGCATGTAAATCAGACCGAGTCACGTTGGACGGATACAGATTATTGTCGAAGTACGGGCTTGGGCCAAAAACGTCTGCGCCCGAGAACACGTCGCTCAAATGAAATCTGCCCGAATCGAGTGCCGCGGTCAGCGTGACGATCTTGAAATCCGAACCGGGTGAAAAGACCCGGGCCGTGGCGCGATTCACCAGTGGGCCGGCGGGTGCGGTGGCGCACGTTCGGTAGCCGGAGAGAGAATTGATTGAAGTCGTCGTACACGCAGGCTTGCTCACCATGGCCAATATCCCACCCGTGCGTGGATCGAGCGCGACGACGGCGCCACTTGCTGTACCAAGTGCGGCCGTGGCTACAGCCTGTACGTGGCGAGAAAGTGTCACTTTTAGCGTGTCGCCACGGGTTACCGTGCCCCACAAATGCGAGATCTTGGAGTTCCAGGAGTGTCTCGCCGCCACCGCATCAAGCGCGTCCGAATAAATGCGCTCCAGGCCGTACCATCTCCTGGCTGGGGAGCGGTACCCGAGAATGGGAGCGAGACCCGGCACGGGGTCGACGCGTGTCGCGCCGCGCGTGGTTGCGGCACTGTATGCGAGAGCGTGACCGAATCGATCTACGATCGCCCCTCGCGCCTGCCCCGACGATTCGATCCACTGCGCGTGCTGAGCCACGTCGTCGACATGGGCGACCCCCAGGAACACGAGTACTGCGCAGATGAGAGGTGCAATGACTGGAAGCACTCGATGCCAATCAATGCCAAGCGTCGCCGGATCGCCTTCCGATACATCGTTCGTTCCGCCGATCTCCGTTTCGGGGCGTGGCTCCTCTTCCAGTTCCGTCACGCGATTTGCCCTCCCCGACCCGTCTGCACGCCAGCCCGTTCCCGTCCATCCTCGCAGAAAATCTGTCTGCTAGCATGAGGCGGCTGGCCGAAAACAGTGTTCGCATCCGGCCACAGGTTGGTCCGAAGGAGAAGCTCAACATGGTCACTGAGGAAAAGGCTGAAAGCACCGCACCAACGGCGAGCGCTCCTCTCCGGCTCGAGGTCAAAGGTGCTCTGGCGTATATCCGGCTAAACAAGCCCAAGCTCAACCTCTACGATCAACAGTTCATCACCGCACTCAATGCCGCGATCGATGAGATCCGCTTCAACGATGAAGTCCGAGTGATCATCCTGGCCAGCGATCTGGAAAAAGTATTCTCCGCCGGCGCCGATATCCATATGCTCAAGGCAAGCGATCCTGGCTTCAAGGCCACCTTTTGTCTTGGAGCCCAGGAAACGCTCGCCAAGATCGAACGTACGCCCAAGATTTTCCTGGCCGCGTTGCACGGGCATACCGTGGGAGGCGGCCTCGAAATCGCGCTTGCGACTGATATCCGCTTCGCTTCCGACAGTCCTGCACTCCAAATCGGCCTACCTGAGGTCAAACTCGGCGTCCTGCCTGGGACAGGCGGCACGCAGCGTCTATCCCGGTTGATCGGCAAGTCCCGAGCACTTGACCTCATGATCACCGGCCGGCTTCTGACTCCACAGGAGGCACTCGACATCGGCCTGGTCAATTACATCTACCCGGCCGACACGCTCATGGACGAAGTCGAGAAGTACGCGCGCAGCCTTCTCTCTGGAGCCACCAAGGCGATTGGGCTGATCAAGCAAGCAGTCGTTCAGGGCACCGAAGTCCATCTGGATGCCGGGTTCTTTATGGAACGAGAGCTGCAGAACCGGCTTTTCGCCTCGCACGACGCGCAGGAGGGCCTGCAGGCCTTTATCGATAAACGGGCACCGGAATTCAACGGCAAGTAAAGGGCGTGACCGGCGGCACCGTTTCCGCGGTCGAAGCGGCGACCGTGATCCTGGTTCGGGAAAGTCCGACCGCCGGAGGTCCGTGGGAACTCTTCATGGTCCGTCGGCCCGTGCGAAGCGAGTTCGCGGCGGATGTCTACGTGTTCCCGGGCGGCAAAGTCGAGCCCGAAGATCGTGACCCTCGACTGGTAACGCTATTCGATGCGCCGTTGCCCACGGATGCGCCCGATGGTGCGGCATTTCGATGCGCCGCCATTCGAGAGGTGTTCGAGGAAGTCGGCGTGCTGTTAGTCACCGGGGGCGAAACAATCTATCGCGGCGCCGAGGGTCGCCTCGAGGTCCTGCTTGATTACGTGCGAGCGGGCAAAATGAACCTGAGAGAGGTCGCGATTTCAGTCGGGGTCACGCTTCAGGTTTCCGGACTGCACCCATTTGCGCATTGGATTACGCCGGA
>DAINCT010000373.1:0-4544 GCA_036732245.1 Chloroflexota bacterium
TGACGCTCGATGTCGCAGTTGTCGGCGGCAGGTGCCGTCTTGCATGGCATGGGTTACGGCACACTGCAGTTACGAGACAACTTCAGGCCTGGTTGTGTCTAACCGCACTTGGCGGAGAAACAACATTATTGTGAAGGCAGGCGCTGGACGCTTCGGCGCCGGACATCAGAGGCATGAACCTATTGCTGGAAGCCGAGTAACGTTGCACAGAAGACCAGCAAGTTGATTGCTTCACGCCCGTTCTAGCCGTCGTCACTGATTCTCTCGGCTTCGGAGTCATGGCGGCGAGCGACGTGCTGATAGCTGTCTGCGATGTCGCGCAGTACGCGCGCAGTTCGCGGCCATCGAGTGGAAATCTTGGTCGCCATCTCCCGGTACTTCTTCTCGAGTTCGCGCTCCTGATCACCCCCATCAAAGAAACCTCGTGTGGTAATCCCACGTTTATTGGTCTTGCCGATGTGCAGTCCAGTGTCGAGTCGTACGTTGCCGATGTTCTCGATGATCTCTCGGACCGGTTCCGCGGGCCAGACGCCATCGGTGCCGATGGGACTTGATGCGAGGACTTGGCCGATCTGTTCATCGCCGATTGCGGCCCGCTTGCTGTCGGAGAAGGCGAGTCGGGCGCCTCGTACCCAATCAGTCAGGTGAGGGCCATCGATGGTTCCGTCTTCGGCGAGGCCTGGGAGGGTATGCCAGTTGCGAAGAACGCTGTAGGACAGGTGAGCGAACCCTTTCTCCTGGGCCGTCGGCGACCGTTTGGGTTCGTCATCGCTACGGTAGAGGGCGTTGATCATGCTTACGAAGTCGCTTGGATCCTTTCCGAGCGCCCGGTAGAGCGCCGCAGAGGGTTGGTGATCATGCAGCAGTTCAAAGAACCTGAACTCATACCCCGGAAGGTCCTCGTCGTCGTGAAAGTGCTGCTCCATGTATTCCAAGACATTGCCGACGTAGTAGCTACTCATGGTCGTGTCGTGGATGGGGCCGGCCCCATTACGGAGAGCATTGAGGACCACCTTGACGAGGCTGACGCCCGGCTCCTGATTGCCGTGAAGCATGACACTGAGGAGCCCAACGGCCTCCCATGGGCGATCGTGCTCCACGAGCAGACCAACGGCTTCTGCTCGCTCATCGGCGGCGGCGTAATGATGCTGCGCTCGCTCCCAATACGCGGCTTCGAGATCCTTTCCGAGGATGGCAATCTCGGTCCAATATTGCTTCGCAAACGGCACGGCCGCCATCAGTGCCTCCTGTGATGACGCTTCCCCCAGCGCAGGGCTGGCAAGCGCAGCGCTGAGCCAGGAAAAGCCCTCAACATTGATTTTGTCGCTGGCGAAGGTCAAAGCGGCATTTCGCAGGTTCTGTTCCTCAGAACTGAGCCAACCGAGGATCGCCTGCTCGGGGGCGTCATTCCTTGTCGAAAGCATGCGACCAATGACGTGCGGAGTTTTCACCTCAACTGTCAGCGCGGCCAACGCGCCCACCCCAAGCGCGAGAACCTCTTCGAGGGCCTCGTGTTGCAAACGAGCAAGTTCGACGTCGTACCCTTCTTCTCCCCACTTGAGGTTGGGGATGTGAGCTCGCCAGTCAAAGAGATTCGAGAATCGGCGGGCGTCCTGCGCAGGTGTTAGGTCATCGGCGACAGAGCGAAGCAGCGCCACATCGTCGGCGGGCATGGCCCACTCGGCGTCGGCATACTCTTCGTGTTTGTCTGCCTCGCCGGTCAACGCCTCCCACATCGCATACCGTTCTTCGTCCGTCCAAGTGTGGGCGCTGACGGCTTCACGAAGCTTTTCGATAACCACCCGCCGCTCATCGGTGGGAAGCTCATCGATCTTCGGAAGTAGTTCCAGCCACCGTTCCGCGCTGGTGCCGACAGCACTAATCACGAGGGCAACTAGGGCGTGGACGAAGCGACCCCAGTCTGCGTAGGTGACTGATTGCTTGGCTGGAGTCCAGTCCCGATACGTGGGGAAGTGAGGGGGGAAGGCGATCGCGTGACTGTCGGGCCACACTCCCATGATGAGCTTCCATCCAACGTCGGGTTCGCGCTGAAGGAGCCGCTCGACGACCGCGAGTTTGTCGTCGATGGTGGCCCCGCTTTGAGGGAGCCATCCCGCAGCGACGTTCTGAAGGCTCTCGATCGGACGGTTGCTGAGCCGACCGCCCGGGTCGAGCGAGGACAGCTGACCGAGCAGAATCGCTGCGCGCCCAAAATAGTTAGGCGACCAACAAAGCGTTTCGATCGCCCACAAGAGACTCGGGTGAGGTGACGAGGGGCCGAACATGACGTCCTGCCCTTGATCTTTGAACATCGTGCGAAGGACAGGGTGCGATTGCTCGAGGTCAAGCTCGACTGCGTCCAGAAATACTTCAGGAGATGCTTCCGCCAAGGCTGGGAGAGAGCTCGCGAGTCGTGCCCAGGTCGCGCCGGATTCGTCGGCATTTGCCGTGGTAAGCAACGCGCGGACGATGTTATTGACGTGAGCCTGCATGTAAAGGTCCACTGGAAGTTCGACATCGCTCGCAGCCGCGAGTGCCAAGCCGTTCGCGAATCCCTTCTTCAGTGTTTCGGAGTAGGGCGGTGTCGTGCCCTGCGCACTCGCTGTCAATCGAGCAACGGCGTCCATGCCCTGGTAGGGGTCAGGTTCGAGCAGCACTTCTGATACCACTTCAGCCCAACGCGCCAGGTCGCTGTCGGTGAGGGTAGGCAGAAGCAGCAGTGCCGCCTCTGCTGGAGACGTCAGCCTCCATGTGCCGCCCGAGCGAACAAAGGGGGCATCGCTGCGGCTGGCGAGGCTCTTAAGGAGGCGTTCTATGTCTTCCCGTGATCGCCCCGTCAACTTCTCCAGAGCGGTGAGATCACCGTCATGGTTTGACCATGATCCGGCCAGCACAAGGGGTGCGAGGATGGCAGCATGCTCAGGCTTGGCGACCCAGTCTGGCTTGCGGAATCGTGGCTCGAGTGCGATTGAACGGATGAGCGCAGCAACGCTGCGACGCGCGAGAGCTACCATCCCTTCCGCCTTGTTCGAGTCGGAGACCGTTGCCTTCAAAGCTTCGCGGGCGGCAACGCGGTCGATCTTTCGAAGCTCGATCCTCTTCCCACCGCGAACGACGTCGTCGGGCTCGGCGATCAGGACGACACGGTGTCCGCCGTTTACCGCCGCCGCGAGGTCGGGCTCGCCCTCAAACTGCGGCACGAGGATGAGAGGGATAGATGACTCGACCAGTCGTTGCCACGCTGCTCCGTCAGTAACCACGATGGTGCGGTAGAGAAGCTCCTCATGCGCCTCCAATGCAGAGAAAACGAAGGCCAAGGCGTCGTCCTGCCACTGAGCAATCAGCGTCACGATCGCATCCGTCTGCGCTGCGCCCGTCAGGGCGGCACGCAGCTCATCGGACCCTCCTGAACGCCCGGCGGCGAAGAAGCTCGGCGGAAGAGTAATCGTGGTGCGCCCCTGGAACGAGTTCCACCAACGTTCGATTGTCTGTGCATCGCGAGGCCGGTATCCGAGGCGCTCGGAGATCCAATAGTGCACGGAAGGAGACGCCTGAAGCCAACCTTCAAGGCGGTGCGCATCGATGGCCATAACGTCGGCGAACTTAATTTCGGCCGTACGGTCAGATGCCCATCCCTTCGCTCCTGCCCAGTTGCGAGGCGTTGCGAACACGAAGACCGACCCAGCGTCATTAGGGAGTGACAGCACGCGCTTGTCGTAGTCGCTCTGCGCCTTGCCCTTTGAGTTGGCCTCGGTTCCGAACTCGAACCGCAGCTCGCCGGACGGGAGATACGTGCTTCCGGTGGATGTGGCCGTGCCATCCCACCCGGGCGCCGCACCACCCTCGTGCGAGCGCACATCGACGTTGGTGATGCCGGGCGTCACTGCCAGAAGGCGACGGATCAGTTCCGGGAAGGCACCCTTGGCATCGTCACGCGCTGCCCAGCTGTCAAGCTCATTGGCACTGATCAGCTCAAGTCCATCGGTCCGAAGGGCGGGAGCTACTGATGAGGCACTTTCGCCGCGCTTCTTGAGGAGGCGCTCGACTTCTTCGCGGGCGAAACGATGCTGCGAAGATCCGGGCAGACGGGCTGACACCAACGTGCCTCCCCTCACCCAGTTCCTGACAGTATTCTCGTGCACATTGAGCAACTTGGCGGTCTCGCGCACGTTCAAGAACGGCTTAGGCTCTACTTCATAATTCATACCAACATCATAGCACATTGTGGACTTTGTGGACTTTGAATACCTCCTTCGCCCTATTCGGAGCCCTGGAACCCCCGATCGACACGATAAGTGAGTCCGCAAGCTCTGGAGCCAGCGAAGACCGTACGATCTGAGTTCGGCCCGTTGGGACACCACCCAGGGCGAGTTGCCAAAGTCGTTGGTGAGCCAGTTCAAGGGTGTACCGAGGCGTCCGGAGGCCTTTTTGAACGTCACCAAAGTAGTGTCTTGCAACTCTAGGGATACGAGGCGTCTCGTCGACCCGTCGACCGCTGCGGCGGCAATGCTCCAATTTTCGCGGAATGGTGTGGGTTCGTCCGC
>DAINCT010000374.1:0-4530 GCA_036732245.1 Chloroflexota bacterium
GCCAGGGCGAGGTCAGCTGGGTGGTCATGGCCGATCCCGATGGCCATGAGTTCTGCGTATTGACCCCGCGATAGCACGACCAGATCCTGCGTGGTCAGCAAGCCGAATCCCTTGTTGCGCCGCGCCGAACCTCCCCCCGTCCCACCGCGACAGTCCAGCACCATCTGCATGACCCATCTCGGGTCCGCGACGTCGGGGCCAGATCAGACCGTCACACAGGGGCCGGGCCAGCTTGACACAGCCAGACGTTCGGTCCTGGCGCGTCGGTGAATGCTGGCGTACCGCTGGATGCGCGGCGGAAGTCGCTGGCGGCTGGGGTGGCGGAGCCTCCGGGACGCGGGGCATTGACGTCGGACGGAGCCCCCGTTATCCCCGGTCAATCCGGCGGTGCCTGCTCGCCAGTCAGAGAGCGTGCCCTGGTGGCCGATGAAGAGGAAGGGCTTGCCGATCCCGCGCGGAACAACCGTGGGCCGTACGTTGCCGTCCACGTCCACTGCACCCGCGCACCGACTGTCGATCCGGCACGCCTCGGTCGCGGCAGCGCCGCCCAACGAGTGGCCGACCCACCTCGCCGTGGTCGATAGCTATGCAACATTCGCCGTCCATGCAATGCCGACCTCTGTTCACGCTATTTACTATGCCGAGATCGTGCGTCGCTATGCGATTGACGGTGGTACACACCTTCACTTTTTTCTTTTTGCAGCGCGGGCGAAGATGGCCGAGATATTCGAGGGAGCTCCAACATTCATCGATCTGAACGTCGTGGAAGAGATGACGCCGTAGGCGCGCCGTCACTGCCTACCGTGTGAGCGGCACCCGGCAGGAAATGGCCGAGTGCCGGATTTCACCTGTCTATGCCGTTGCGTGCTCGGGCGTGGGTAGAGCGCCCAATTGCTGCATTATTCCCAGAGCGTCGAAGTTGACCCAGTGTTCCACGTCCAAGCCGTCGGCGAACTGGAAGATGCCGGTTCCGGTCCCGCGGACGTGCTTCCCGGTCGCGGGGATGCCCACGAACTCGCCCGAGTGGGTCCCTGAAAAGGTGAAGCGGGCTGCGACCTTGTCCCCTTCGGCGATCATATCGTCGATCGTGAGCTCAAAGTCGCTGAAACCGGCGCGCCACATGGTGATGAGCTGTCGGGCACCATCGCGACCGTGCAGTTCCTCCGGTAGCGAGGGGTCGATATTGACCCAATCGGGGGAGATCAGTTCGTCGATCTCATCCAGGTTTCCCTGAGTGAAGACCTCCTCCATGAGGCGGCGAAAAATGGCCTTGTTTTCTTCGGTAGACACAATGTTCTCCTTTCATCGCCCACTATGGGCTGACTCACCCTTTTCGTCAACGCGAATGTTCGGATTGGGTCGCAATAGTCTGCTCATCCGCGTGGGGGCAGTGGGGCACCGGGCAGGTATGGAGCGAGATGGAACGCGCGTGTTGTTCTCTGCGAGTGGGCCGAACGGACGAATCACAACCGGTATAACGTATTCCAATGGCTCCGAGTACAGAACGATTCCCCTACCCGGCAAAACGATACATCTGGGACCTGGCGCATGGTCACCGAACGGCACTCGGATTGCGTTCCAAGTGTGGGACGATCACCATCCTGCTGTTAATGGCATGTATATAGGTCGCTCGTCTGACGGGGACGGCCTTAAGCGCATCACCACGGCAAAGGTGGGGGCAGACATTCCCGGTGACTACTCGCCTGATGGAACGCGGATTGCGTTCTTTCGCGAACGACCAGACATTCAGAACCTCGGATCGGTCTGGGTTGTGAACATCGACGGCACCGGCCTGAAGCGCCTCACGCCTGCCACCATGCAAGCCGGGTATGGCTCCGTCCGGTGGTCGCCCGATGGAACGAGGATTCTGGTAGAAAATGCCTCAACTCAGCCTGAAGGCGCGCTGTGGACCGTATATCCCGATGGTACGCACCTCACCAAGCTCTTCAAGGACACCAAAGGGCGCTTCGCGATTTCTCCTGCCCGGTCCCCGGACGGCACTCGAATTATGTTCGCACTGGATTCCACCGCCAATGAGGATTCTCATCCGGTGAACGGTCTGTACGTCATCAACGCGAACGGAACCGGATTGGTCCTAGTGGTTGGCGGTAATAACTTCAAGAGGGAGCCAGATTGGGTGCGATGAGTGATTTCATTGGCAGACTTAATCGCATCATGCGCCTCACTTCCCGGCGAGGATAGAGACATCGCCTCCTAGGCCTCAGGCCGACCCTACTGGACGAGGAAGAATTGTGCCTCGCTCGACTCGATGTGGGATGTGAGCCGCTCGAACCACGATGCGAACTCCGACTGCTGAAAAAACTTGGGTCCAGCATCCTCCCACTCGCTCATCCGCCCTAGCTCAACTTGCCAGACCACTCGGTCATTCTTGCCAGTCAGGTCCGTGTACACCCGCTCGCCGTGTGCCTCGACACCGACCGCATCGACAATGGCACGAAAGTCCTTGACGAGTTGGACCACCGCGTCGGCATGACCGACCTTGCAGTAAAAGGTTCGCTGATGCATGATCATCGTTGAGTGCCTCCCGACTTCCTAGCGCCTCTGCGTGTAACGCCAAACGCTTGTAGTCTACTCCCTGCGTGAGTCAAGCCGCTTCTTCGTGGGCCGCGACTGCAAGCTCCGCGACGAGGCATGGCCCGACTTAGTATCCCCACGCAAACCGAGCGAGATCACGGCCTAACGCGCGCTCACTTCCGTATGAAACCACGGACCAGCCCCGTATACTGATGGAAACCGTGCTTGGAGGTTTACCGTTGACCGAAGAACCCCAACCGCCCGCGATAAACCATTCGGATGAGAGCCGCGTGGACCGCGAGCTTGATCGGTTGACCGAGAAGCATCCAGAGTTTACCCATGCCATTGACAATCTCATGATCCCAGGCTTTGACCAAAAGCTGGGTGCCGTCTTGAGTGACCTCGATAAGGAGGCGGCAGCCGACCAGGCGATGCTCGCGGAATTCGCGAAGCTTCCAGATGCTGAGTCGCCTGGAGTCAGTGTCACGGCGCTCAGCGATGCCGACAAAACCTTTGATGATCACGAGGTCGTAAGGGTCGCCAGGGATTGTTGCCTGATCCTGCAGAAAGCGCGGGTGTATGAACAGGCCGACCTTGGTGAGGCCGAACTGAGTCCCGAACTTCAGGCTGAGCTTCGCGAGGCGATCGGTCGGGACGTTGCCTCGCATCACCACCACCTGCTGCCGGGTTTCGAGATTGACGATGCGCGGCTTGTCACGGCACTGCTCGTAGACGGGAAAGAAGTGGTCACGGTCCGACTCTGGTTACGTGGGGAACAACTGGCACGCGACGACGCCACCAGGGAGATCGTCGAGGGGTCGACAGATGACATCGAATGGCAAGAGGACTGGACACTCACTCGCGATCCTCGCATCTCGGATACCCGTGGTGAGGATGAAACGCTCACCCTGTCGGGACAATGGTTTGTGGCCCACAAGGGTTGGGTGGTCACCAAGATTGAGCGGCTGACCGACTCCCGGGCCGGGCCTCCATCGCTCTTGAGCTAACGCACTTGTCGGCGAGGTGACAGCGCGCTCCATACCCTATCCGATCGTGAAGCTGGCCGTGGCGCTGTTGCTCTGACCACGAGGCGTGCACATCACAGCGCCGGTCCCGCCGCTGCCCTTCGACTCCATGTGCCAGGACTAGCCAACCTTGCCGCTGCCCCCAACGGTTTGCGCGGAGCCGCTGAACGACACCGGCGCTCTGCCGGTTGAAAAGAGGACGCTGGCCGTACAGACGGCTCCGGGAGAGCTATATAGGCATACAGCGTTGGGTATGAACCGTACGAGACCGGATTTGGACTGACCGCTGCCCACAAACGTCTCCGCAGCCTCCCGCTGTTCAGGGGATTCATATCCGATGATCAACTCGTTCTTGTGTAGCTCTCCTGCGGCGTACGATTGTGAATGCGAAAGCGGGGATACACGAGTCTCCATTCCTTTTCTTCCTTGAACGCGGAATGCTTGAAACAGAAGAAGGTCTCGAAGATCGCTGAACAGAATCGCTGCATGAGCGGTCCAATGCACTCTTCTTGGTCGCTCTCGTCACGCTCCTCAGCTATCTGCGCGAGAGCCGACTCGTAACGCGCTACAACGGAACGGATGTACCGCTCTTGTGGCAACGAAGGTTTTGCGCATGGTGACTGCGGCAAGCATAATCACCCTGGCGACTATAGTTGCCGCAAGCGTGTCACCACGGCGAACGTTAACCTCGAAGGATACGCCGCTGAGACTCGTGGCGTAATCGTCGACTGAGAAGCGGTCACGGACCAGGAACAGTTGTCTCCTACTGCCGTCCGAATACTAGAGACTCCAATTACAATTTATCGAACCCTTCGAGCCATACACGAGTGGCAGCATTTACCACCATGGCGCCTTGGCCTTTCCGCGCAGACATGTGTGGAGCGGCAATATCCCAAGAAAGGTCAAAACGCACCTCGGAGGTCGGTCTGTCGGGCCACGGAATCTGAACGACGATCGGGCCATCGAAGAG
>DAINCT010000375.1:0-4522 GCA_036732245.1 Chloroflexota bacterium
CATAGCGCTCCAGGTCTTCAACCGTGAGGTGTGATGGTGATTGCGCGACGAGCTTGATGCCTTGGAGGTAGTCGAGATGAAAATGGCGAGTGAAATCCTTCTCGTCGCTGAGAAAGTATGCGGCGATGGCCCGCCTTGTCTCCTCACTCATGTGGGCCGTGCGTGACTCGATTGCCGTCAGCAACCTTGCGGCCCGGCCGCCGCGCTGTAGACGGCCGGAGAGCAATTCGTCCCTGCTCAGCACCTCTCGGCTCGACACGACTGCTCCATGATTACCCCCTCTCTCAGTGCGCTGCTACGAGACCGCGAGTTTGGCGGCCATCAATTGCGCGGCTGCGGCCCTGAGAGCGGCAGTCACCGGATGGTCCGGATATCGCAGCGCAAACACGCTGCCGCTGGCGAGCTTCATCATCTCGTCGGAATGAGGCAGCACCGCGGCAACTTGACAGTTGTATGCTCCCTCGACCCGCAGCTTGATCTGTTGCGGATCGAAGTCCGCCGGTACCTTGTTGACGATCAGCATCATCTGTGGAACGTCAAGCGAGCGCGCTACTTCAACGGTGACGCCCGTGCCCTCGTAGTCCTGTTGGTCCGGTCGCATCACGATCGCCAGTCCATTTGAGATCGCCAGCGAAAAGAGCGTTTCCTCATTCAACCCAGGATGGGTGTCGATCAGCAGCACGTCCAGCTTCAGTTCGTCGATGAGCTCGCGAAACGCGCTGGTAAGTAATCGCATGTCGTAGCCCTGGCGCAGTACGTGAACGATTTCCTCAGTCTTGATACTGGAGGGGATCAGGTAGATTTCACCGTTCACCTGGCCCTGAAGCACCGGATGCGCTGTGTCCGTGATCGAGCACTTGCCACGGAGGTAGTCGTTGAGGGCGTGCGTGATATCGTCTCCACGCAGGCCGAACAGGACGTGAATTCCCGGCGACTGAATGTCGGTGTCCACGACGCCGACTCGCTGTCCCTCGACCGCGAGGAGCGCAGCAAGGTTGGCTGTCACGTTCGATTTGCCGGTCCCACCACGGAATGAGTGGATGGAAATGATCTTTGCCATCGAGACTACTTCTGTCTTGTTCCGTGGTAAGGGCTCCCGTCGTTAATCAAGTGGGTGGAGATCCTTTCGCAGGTCGCTCGCCTGTTGACGAAGAGTCTGGAAGTAGTCGGTCCCGGTGATCGCTGCGACCTGGCGGAATTGCCGGACTTGATCTACCTCGATTCGCAACTCCTCGACTTGCCGTCGCAGTTGTTGCTCCCGCTCGTGTGCTTCTTTCACCGTCCGCTCGTACAGCATCGCATTGTCGATGGCCGGGGCCACCTGTGAGGCGATCGTACCCAGGAACTTCAGATGTGCGGCGGTATAGACGACGGGAGTCAGGCTGCCGATACCCATGACGCCGATGACGCGCTGCCGCGCCTTGAGGGGCGCGCAGACCAGTGATTTGAGCAGACCCTCGAGCGCAGTCCACCGTGGATCGGCCACGACCTCGTCGACGACCTCGGCCTGACCATTGAGAGCAATCTGGCCGATGATACCCTCCCCCATCCGAATACCGGTTGCGAGAGGAAAGCCTTCAGCCGGAGCTATGATCGGAGTGAGGACACCCATGGGTTCGTCAAGCAGTAGCATGAACCCCTCCCCCTCCTTGATCCGTCGGCAGGCTTCCTTAACCGCAATCATGGCGATGGTCTCCACCTGCAGCGACGCTCCGATCTTCTCGGAGAGCTCGTAGAGCAGATTTAACTCGCGATACATGTCCAATGCATCGCCGGCTAAACTCCGCTTCTCCGCCTCTCGATTTATCATGTAGGTGAGAACGGAGGCGACGACGCTTGCGCCCGCATCGCCGCCAACCTGTCCAATCACTTCCCCATCCAGGACGAGCGCGTGCTCCTCGTGCGAGTGGCCGCTGTAGCCGGCGAGCCGGATCCCATTCGCGTCCTTGACCTCTATACCACTGTGCAGGGCGTCGAGAAGAGCTGCGACGACCGACGAGACCTCCTTGTCTCGGGTTATCAACTTAGCCAAGTTAACGTGCGTCATGGTTGATTCCGGCAGCTACAGCCCCAGGACATCAGCCGTCTTTTCCAGGAGTTGATCGGGATCGAACGGCTTGGTCATATACATGTCGGCCCCAACCTCCATGCCGCGCTGTCGATCGAACTCCTGCCCCTTGGCCGTGAGAAGGATGACATATGTGTTATGTAAGCCAAGATCATGTTTGATCGCGTAGCATACGTCGAATCCGTCCATCTTTGGCATCATAATGTCAAGGAAAACCAGTGAGGGATGCGATGAGGTGATGACGTCGAGCGCTTCCTCACCGTTACTCGCGGTCAGTAACTCAACTCCCTGATCCTCCAGCTCTTCGAGTGCCTGCTCGATCAGCAGCCTGATGTGTTGCTCATCATCCACGATCAGAACAGAGGGTTCCATACGATCCCGTTGGCATAGCCGGAGTCAAGATAATCGGGCAGATTCGAGGAAATAGGATGCTCGCAGTCTACACCCACCGTGAGGTGGCGGCAAGGCAAACATTCAAGGTCCTAAATACTATGCGCCCACAGCTCACAATTCTCTCCCCAAACGCGATACAGTAGAAACAACCCCGCCACGGAGCGCCGTTCGATGCCTCGCTACGACGAGATGGATGATCTTTTGCGCCAGGTCCGCGCCCGCCTCGGACAAGAGGAGGCTCCGATCGAGTCTCCGGCCGTGGAAGCGCGACCGACACGAGACGCTGTGCAGCAGAATCGGCAGTATGAACGGGTGATCGAGTGCACTCACGCATTGCTGCGCGACGCCGAGGCGCTGCGAGAGTTGCTGGGCCCGGAGCATGTCTATACTCTGAGTGCCGGTCAGCACGAGCACATCCAGTCGGTTCTCAACTCGGTGCTGCAAGAGTTGTGGAGCTCGGAGGTCACGTTGCGTCGAGTCCGGTTACACGACTAGCGATCCCGCCAACGTGAGCCGACCATCAGCTCATCCAGCCTTCAGTACTCGGGAGTTTCGAGACACGCTTGGCTGCTTCGCCACGGGTGTCACCGTCATCACCACAAGCGGTTCCGAACACCCGTATGGCATGACGGCAAATGCCTTTTCCTCCGTCTCGCTCGATCCGCCGTTGGTACTCGTGTGCGTCATGGATGGGACTGAAGGGAGCGCGTCCATCAAGCGAAACGGTGTGTTCGCCGTCAACGTGCTGAGGGCTGAGCAAGAAGGACTCTCGCGTTACTTTGCCTCCCGTGACCGGCCACGTGGCTGGGAGACCTTCGAGGGTATTGCCTACCGGCGCGTCGAAACTGGCTCCCCCGTGATCGACGGCTCCGCGGCCTACTTCGATTGCCGATTGGTCGCCGCCTATCCGGCCGGCGACCATGTCGTCTTCATCGGCGAGGTGCTTGCGCTCGGAGCTGCGGCGGAGGTTACGCCGCTCCTCTTCCATCACGGTCACTACCGCCGGGTGGACACAAGGGACGCCGAATCGACGCCTCATCATCCGGACGAAGGTGACGCGCTGCTGTAAGCCGATCACCATGGTCGGCCGTGCGCGTGCCACTTTATCCCCCGATGTACGACATCTCCACCTTGGGTAAATCCTCAGCGAACGAGGAGCGCAGATCGGAATACCGGTCCGAGCGTGCTCGCCAGACACGGCCTAAGAACCGGTCGATCTCCTCGTCCGTCTTGGCCTCGCGCAGCAAGGCGCGAAAGTCATGGCCATGTGTGGCGAACAGACAGGTATAGAGCTTCCCCTCCGCAGAGAGGCGAGCGCGGGTACACGTGCTGCAGAAGGACTGGGTGACCGAGGCAATAATGCCGATCTCCCCCTGCCCGTCGGTGTATCGATATCGGTTGGCCACTTCGCCCACGTAGTTTGGGTCCACCGGTTCGAGCGGCCACTCGGCACTGATGGCCCGGACAATTTCCGCCGCCGGAACCACCTCGTCCATCTTCCAGCCGTTCGTGTGGCCGACGTCCATAAATTCGATGAAGCGCAATATGTGACCGCTGCCCCGAAAGTAGCGCGCCATGTCGATCACATGCTGGTCATTGGTGCCGCGTTTCACCACCATGTTGATCTTGATCGGTCGCAAACCGGCACGATCCGCCGCCTCGATGCCGTCCAGCACGCGCTGCACCGGCACGTCCATGTCGTTCATCGCCGCGAACACCGCGTCGTCCAGCGAGTCGAGGCTGACCGTCACGCGCTGCAGACCCGCTTCCCGCAACGCCTCTGCCTTCCGTGCCAGCAGCGACCCGTTGGTGGTGAGCGTCAGATCCTGCAGCCCATCGATTCGGTGAAGCATCGCGATCAATTCTTCGATGTTCCGGCGGAGTAACGGTTCCCCGCCCGTGAGACGGATTTTCTCCACTCCTCGTTGCACGAAGAGGCGCGCCAGACGAGTGATTTCCTCAAAAGTGAGGAGTTCAGCCCGTGGCAGAAACGGGAAGTCGCGTCCGAACACCTCTTTCGGCATGCAATAGGTGCAGCGGAAGTTGCAGCGGTCGGTGACC